>JBAYGL010000235.1:0-8061 GCA_041666725.1 Limisphaerales bacterium | reverse complement strand
CCCGCAGCGCACGATTGACGACGCGGTCGCCTACGTGAAGCGCTGCCAGGATGACCGCACCGGCGGCTTCTGCTACCAGCCGCAGCGCGACCCCGGCTTCGCGCGCACGGCGGCGGCCATTTACTCCCTGCAAGTCTGCGGCCTCTACGACGATCCGATGGTGAAGAAGGGATCCGCCTACCTCTTCGAGAACATCCGGGAGGACCACGAGTGGTTCACCTATGGCAACTTCTACGCCGCCTCCGCGCAATACATGATCGGCGGCGACACGTGGCAGAAGTGGTATGCGAAGGTGAAGGGCATCCTCATGTCGCAGGTCGTGAAGCAGGGCGACGTGGCCTACTGGGAAGCGCGCGGTCGCGGCGGCGTCGGCCCGACCTTCTGCACGGCGGTTTACACGATGATTCTGGCGATGCCGTATCACTACATCCCGCTGTATCAGCGGTGAGGGCGGAGAGGAATTAGGATTAAGAGCAAGATTACGATTACGAAGCCGACTTCTTCCATTTCCTTTCGCGTTCATTCGCGTGTTTTGCGGGCACTTTTCCTTTTCTTCGCCCTCGCTGTGGCCGCCCACGCCGGCTCGCTCCGCACGCGTGACGGAAAGTTCCTCGAAGGCACCGTCCAGCTTGATGCGCCTGCCGGGGTCAAGATCACCCTCGCCAGCGGCGAGCAGCAGAAAGTCCCGCTCGCGAACCTCGACCAGGCCACGTTCACCAGCGGCGCGGCCAACAGCCTCCCGCCCGAGGTCGCCGCGCTCATGAAAGGCCGTGGCAACGGCCTGCTCGGCACTTACTACGACCGCGTGGACCTGAGCGGGCGCACGGTGCATCGCCTCGACGAGACGCTCAACTTCGACTGGGAAACCGGCGAGCCGGTTGCCGGCGTGCAGAAGGATTATTTCAGCGCGCGCTGGGCCGGGCAGCTTGAAGCGCCCGTCTCCGGCAAGTTCACCTTCCATCTCGACGCGGATGACGGCGCGCGGCTCTGGATCGCCGACCGCCTCGTTTGCGATGCCTGGCGGCTGGCCGACACCGCGGAAGTCACCGGCGAAATGGAGCTGAACGCGGGCCGGCGTTATGACCTGCGCGTGGAATACTACGACAAGCTCGGTCCGGCGCATGTGCGTCTTTCGTGGGCCGGCCCGGGCATCCCGAGGAGCATTGTGCCGCGCAGCCAGCTTTACGCGGCCATCGGCACGCAGGCCGCCGAGGTTGCGTCCGCGCACGGCCTGCTCGCGGCCTACTTCCGCCGCACGGAACTGGACAGCAGCAGCGCGGTCACGCGCATTGACCCGCAGCTCGACTTCAACTGGGGCGACAATGCGCCGGTTCCCGACGTGCCGGCGCAGAGCTTCAGCGCGCGCTGGATCGGGCGGGTCGCCGCGCAGTTCACGGAGAGCTACACCTTCCACGTCGAGGCCGGCGGCGGGGTGCGTCTGTGGCTCGACGGCCAGATCATCCTCGACCAGTGGCGTGACCGGCCAGGCGAGTTCTACAGCACGGTCGTCCCGCTCACCGCCGGGCAGAAGTATGACCTGCGGCTCGAACACTTCAGCACGAGCAAGGAGGCGAGGATGCGCCTGCTCTGGAGCAGCGCGTCGCAGCGCAAAAGCCCCGTTCCCGCCGATGCGCTCACGCCCTCGCATTCGGGCGAACCCGTTGCGAGCGGAGCGCGGCACGGATTACTCGGCGCTTACTTCTCACGGCCTGACTGTTCCGGCGAAGTGCTCAAGCGTCTTGATGCGCAGGTGAATTTCGACTGGGCCGACAAGCCCGCCGCGCCCGGCGTGCCGACGGAGGATTTTTCCGTGCGCTGGACCGGGCAGGTGCAGGCGCAGCACTCGGAGAACTACACCTTTCACGTCGAGGCTGACGACGGCGTGCGCGTCTGGCTGGGCGACCGGCAGATCATGGACGAGTGGCGGCAGCAGTCCACCACACTCGTGAGCCAGCCGGTCACGCTGAACGCCGGGCAGTATTACCCGCTCACGATCGAGTTCTACTCCGCGAAGCCGCCCGCGATGGCGAAACTGAAGTGGAGCAGCCCGTCCACGCCGCTGGGCATCATCCCGGCCAGCCGGCTCTTCCCGCCCAACGCCACCGGCGCGCCCGTGTCCGGCGAGCGCCGGCTCGGTCTGGATCGCGGCGTCGTGACCTGGGACGGTTCGTTCCTCGCCGCTCCGCTGGTTTCGGCGGACGACACGGCGCTGCAATTTGGCGGCGCGCAAAAGGACTTCTCCCTCTCCACCGTCAACGTCGCGCGCATCACGTTTCAAAACCTCTCCGCCCAGCGCGCCGCGAAAATCGAGCCGGGCCGCGCGGGGGTGCTGCTGGTGAACGGCGACTTCGTGGACGGCGAGTTCAAGGGGCTGGAGCGGGGCCGCGTGAAGCTCAGTTCCGTGCTGTTCGGGTTGAAGTATTTCGACGCGACCTACGAGGTTGTCGCGGTCGTCCTGCGCGGGCTGACGCCGGGTTCGCCGAAATTCCGCGTGCGCACCAGCGACGGCTCGGTGCTTCTGGTGAAGAAATTTTCCGTGGCGGCCGACGGCCTGACCGTCGAAGACGCCACGCTGCGCGGCTACCGGGTGCCGGCCCAGGAGCTGGTCGAGTTGACGCAGGGCAGCGGCACCAACCTCTTCTCCGCCTCGCTGAATCTCGGGCCGAACTCTCCCCACGCCGAGGTTGCGAAGGCGGGCGCCGCCGCCGAGCGCGAGTGGAAGGACAAGGCCGAGGCGGTCCGCAGTCTTGTCGCCGCTGAGAACGCCAGGCGCTCCCGCGTCGAGGCCGACGAAGAACGGAAAGCCCGGACCGAGCTGGACGCAGCCACCGAGGCCGAGCGGCTGCTCAAGGGCGCGTTGACCAGGCTGACCGAGCATCAGGACCAGCTCAACCGCGTGCGCAACGAACTCAAGGACGCCGAAACGAAAGCCGATGCCGCCCGTGCCGAGGCGAAGAAAGCCGCCGAGGTCGCCGAAGCCAAGTCCGGAGAGGCTGACCGGATGAAGGCCGCCCATGAGCAGCGGAAGGCGGAGGGCGTCCAGCGTTCGAAGGAATTGAATCTCGCCATTCAGAGTCGTGACCAGACGCTCAGGAAGCTGAACGCGGAAGCGATTCAGTTGGAAAGCGTCCGGTCGCTCGCCCGACGGAAACTGGAGACGGCGCGTCCGGTCGCTCCGGGAAAGAGCGAAGACGAGGCGAAGGCGGCCCGCGCCAAGGCCGAGGAATTGTTGAAGCAGGCTGAGGCCCGTTGCGCCGACGCGAAGGCCGCCCGCGAGAAGCAGACCGCTGAACTGGCAGCGAAGGTGAAGGAACTGGAGACGGCGCGGAAGAATCTGGACAGGGAAACGAGCGGGCTTGCGGCCGGTTGCAATCAGCTCACCCAGGAGCGGGCGCAGCTCCGGCTCGCCAAGACGCGCGCTGACGGCGCGGTGGACCGCGCGGCTGTGGATGTCGCGTCGAAGCGCCGGTCACTGGCCGTTGCCGAGACGCTGGTGGCGCAGGCGACGGACAAGAAGAACGCTGCGGAGAAGACGCTTGCCGAGGCCCGCGCCACCGTTGCCAGGCGCGCCCGTGCCCAGTTCAAGTGAGCAGCCCGGCCGGCTGCTGACGTGAACAATTTCCTGACTTCCACCCCTGGCTGCGGCACGCTTGTGCCCATGCGCATCATTGGCGGCACTGCCGCGAACCGCCTGCTCAAGGCTCCCAAGGGCCTCGACGTGCGGCCCACTCCCGACCTCGTGCGGCAGGCGGTCTTCAACAGCCTCGGCGAACGGGTGCTGGACGCGCGCGTGCTGGAGCTGTTCGGCGGCACGGGCGCGCTGAGCCTGGAGTGCCTGAGCCGTGGGGCGGCTGACGCGGTGTGTGTGGAGCTGTCCGCGCGGCACGCGCGGTTCATCGAGCAGAACGTGGCCGATGCCGGCCTGTCGAGGGAGAAATTTCACCTCCGCGTGCAGGATGTGTTTGTGGCGATGCCGCAGCTCGTGTCGGCGGGGGCACAGTTCGATCTCATCATGGCTGATCCGCCTTACGGCGAGAAGAACGTCGGCAAACGATCTGAGTCCTTCGCGCAACGGCTGCTGGACGATGCCGGTCTGCCGAAGCTGCTCGTGCCCGGCGGGCTGTTCATCCTTGGTCACGCCAAGCGCGACACGCTTGAAGTCCCGTCGGTCTGGGACGAGCGCAAGCTGATGAAACACGGCGACTCGTGGATGCGCTTTCTGCGCGTGACCGCCGGGTGACTGTCTTTGCGGAGACTGGGTCAGCGCCCGGGGTCAGAGCTGGTTGACCGGCGCGTTCGTCCGGGGCGGGGAATTGGTCGAAGATGTGGGCGCGGCGTGCGGCTTGTGCATGGGCCGGACGGCCGGCGCGTTGGTGCCGCCGGATTTTTTTTCACCACGATCGAGGTTCTGCTTCTTGGCCGGGCGCGAGGCCTTGATCTCCGCGTCGAACTTGGGGCTCTGTTCGGGTGTCAGTTCGGCGCGGATCTTTTCGGTCACGGCGCGGACTTCGTCCCGCATCTTGGCGGCGACGGGATCCCAGTAGGGTTTCGTGCGCTGGTTGCTTTCGCGCAGAATCTGGCCGATGCGCTCATGCTGCTCGGGGGTGAGATCCAGCTGCTTCTGGAGACGGTTCAGGAATTCGGCGCGTTGAATCTGGCTGTAGCTGAGCTGCTGGGCGGGCCTCGCCGCCTGACGAGGCCGCTCAACCAGGGTGGTGACCAGCGCACCGGTCACGACTCCCGTGCCGTATATCAACACCGTGGCGAGTATGAATTTCCACGGGTTCACCGGTTATTCGCCTGCGATGTCATTGCTGGCCAGGAGGGTGTTTTCGATGGCCAGCTCGAGGTTCTGGCTTTCGGGTTCGGGCTGCATTGCAACGAACGTCCAGATGCCGAGCACGACCATGACCGACATGCAGGGTGCGACCGCGCGCCAGAGCCAGCGGCCCCAGAGCGCCCACACATCCGACATTTGCGGCGGTGTCAGACGCGCCATGATGCGCTTCTCGAATGCATACGGCACCTGCTCGTTGGGCGGTATTGCCCTCGCGGTGGTGATCAACTCACGTTGGAGTTTTTCCAGATTCATAACAATGAAAACAGACGGGGCTGTCTCTCATGCGGTTACAAATACTTCTCCCGCGTGAGCGTCTCCAGAATTTTTCTCATCTGCGCGCGCGCCCGGAATGCGCGGACTTTCACCAGGGGGACGGACCAGCCCGTGAGCTGCGCGATTTCCTTCACGGATCGGTCTTCGATCTCGAGCAGGGTGATGACCAGGCGCGCTTCCGGGGAAAGCTGTGCCATGACGCGTTCGACGAGCGCCCGGGCGGCGTCTGTGTTCCGGCTGTTGTCTTCGGGGCCGGCGGCGAAGCGTTCCAGCCAGTCCACTTCGGGATCGGAAAGATCGGTCAGCATCGTCTCGCGGTTGCGCTGGTGGGAGCGGAGGAAGTCGTAGCAGGTCCGCACTGTCATGCGCATGAGCCAGTGCTCGAAGGGAGCCTCCGCACGAAAGCTGTCGAGTTTTTGAAACGCCTTGATGAAGACCTCCTGCACGATGTCCTGCACCTCGTCCTCGCGCCGGGCGTAACGGCGGGCGGTGGCGAAGATTCTCGGCTGATAGCGCGCGATGAGCGGCTCGAACTGCGCCACATCGCCCTTTCGGACGGCGGCGATCAGCTCGGTATCGCTGGGTTCCATCGGGGCGGACTATGCAAAATCGCGCGACCAAAAGCAAAAGCACAAAGCCACCGCGGTCGGACGACGGTGGCTTTGTTTGATAATTGGAGCCGTGTCTCGGGGCTACTGTTCCGCCGGCGCGCGGCGGGGCTGTTCGGGGCGACGGTCGCCTTCGGCTCCGGGGCGGCGGAAGTTCCCGTCACGCGATCCGCCCGGCTGCTGACCTTGCATGCCGGGGCGCGGTCCCATGCCTGCGATCATGCCCCGCAGACGCTCGACGGTTTCCTTGGGCAGTTTCTCCCGCACGTCGGCGAAGGCGCGGACGCGGGCGATGGTGGCCTCGGCTTCGAGCTTGGCGGCTTCCATGATTTTGTCACGGATGAGGCCCTCGTTGGGCTTGTCCGCCATGGAGGATTCAACGATCTCACGGCGGAGGCGCATGGATTTTTCGCCGGTTTCGCGCATCACGCCCTGGATGGATTCGAAAAAGCCGCGCAAGGCATCGCGCTGGTCGTCGTTCAGGTCGCGGAACAATTCCTGCGGGTTGAACTGGGGCCGCTGTCCCTCGCCGCGTTCCCCACGCGGGGCGTCGTCACGGCGGGATTCCTCGCGCCGTGGGCCGCCTTCCCGGCGGTCACCACCGGAGGTGTCACCGGGGCGGAAGTCCCCGCGCGGCGGACGCTGGCCCTCGGGGGGGCGGTCTTGTGCCCGGCCGGCGTCGGGCAGGGCGGCGATGGAAAGCCCGCACAGCACTGCGAACAGCGGGCGGGAGAGGCTGGATGGTTTCATGATTTTTTGGGTTGCCGCGCCGGTTTGACCGCGCGGCCTCTGTGGTTGAACGGCACCCGCCGGCAACACGTTTCCGGCGGCATCAGGGAGGAGTGACGCCGCAGCGGGCGGGGCGTTACACGGAAGTTGCGCTCCGGCTTGCCAGCCTGCCGCGCCGTCCTACTGTCTCCGCGTGCCGGTTTTTTACGAATGCCAGAGATGCACCGCCTGCTGCCGGTGGCCGGGACAGGTGCGCCTGACTGCGGCGGAGATCACCCGTCTCGCCGCGTTTCGCGGCCTGGGCGAGCATGAGTTCATCCAGCGGTTCACGAGGCTGCGACCCGACCGGCTGGGGCTCGCGCTCATGGACAAGCCCGGCGGCGAGTGCGTCTTCCTTGAAGGTGGAAACTGCGCCGTGCAGCCGGTGAAGCCCCAGCAATGCCGGGACTTTCCGAACTTGTGGAACTTTCCCGGATTCGAGCAGACCTGCCGCGCGGTGCCCCGGCAGGTTTCGGAGGAGGAACATCGCCGGCTCGTGGCTGCGGCGACCGGGCGGAAAATCAGTCCCGCGTGATGCCGAAGGTCTTCTCGAACTCCGCGGTGAAGGTCCGCATCTGCGCGATGATTTTGTCCGGCTGCTGGGAGATGTTGTCCACCATGCGCGTGGCCAGTTCCGGCTTGCGGCGGATCAACTCCACCGCCGCCACGATGAGCGAGAGGTTGTTGTTGATGTCATGCCGCATGGTGCCGAGCTTTTCATTCAGCTCGGCGACCTGCTCTGGCGTGAGCGTGACGGGCGTCTGCGGCGTTGCCATGGGCGGAGATTGGCGGGTTTGGGCTGCGTGAGGCAAGCCCGCATCCGCGGGAAGTTAGAGTTTGAGGTCGGACGGCCTGACGCCGGGCTTGTGGCCCTTGGAGGAATACATGGAGGCCTTGTAATCACCGATGTAATCCACGTTTGCCTTGTCCGGCACCTTGAGGCCCAGGCCCCAGAAGACGCTGTTGACGATGAGCCGGCGCGTGCCCTCGCTCTCAAGGTCGGTGGCCGCGCCCATCGTGGTGGTGAAAATCTTGTTCACCCTGCCGGCCTCGTTCTTCACCTCGCGCGTCCACGCGATGGGCATCATCGGCTCGTTGACGCCCTGTTCCTCCTTGTCGGTGGAACGCTTCTTCCTGTAATCGGCGGGCGGCGTGTCGGCGGTCATGCCCTTGAGCACCTGGCCGCGCACGAGAATCTTCGCGTCGGCGGGCGGGTGGGCTTCATAGACATCCGAGTTGGCGAAGATCTGGGCGGCCCCCCTGAGGATGGGATGGTCTTTCGCGCCCTTCTCGACGACACCCAGGCTGGCCTCGACCTTGTGGCGGCCCCAGTGTGAGACCCATGTTTCACCAAGCACCTGTTTTCCGAAACCACCGCCGCTGCTGTTGTAGTTCCACTTTTCGTAAGTGCCCTTCAACCCGCTGAAGGCGTGCGTGCTGGTGCGCATGGCGATGATGGGCACCCCGCGGTTGACGGCGGCCTCGAAGCGCTTGTTCGTGTCGTCATCCCAATGGCGGAAACGCACGAGCATGACGATGGCGTCGGCGGAATCCAGCGCCTCGGGGTGCGTG
>JBAYGL010000234.1:0-8079 GCA_041666725.1 Limisphaerales bacterium | reverse complement strand
CTCCAGGGCCGCGATCTCCTCGGGCCCCAGCGACCGCTTCGGCGGCATTTGCAGATCCTTGTCCGTCCGCCGGACCGCCCGGATCAACCGGCTCTTCTCCACGTCGCCGGGCTGGATCACCGCGCCGTGCTCCCCGCCCTTCTCCCAGCCCGCCTTGGAATCCAGCCGCAGCCCGGACTCCTGCTTCTTTTCGCCGTGGCACTTCTGGCAGTGCTCAATGAAGAGCGGGCGAATCTTTGACTCGAACAACGCCAGCCCTTCCGCCGCAGGGGCAGCTCCAGCCTCTACGGCACAGCCGGCCAACAGGAGGGCGAGGATTTGGGCGGTTCGGTTCATGGCTGTTTCATTTGCTGTTCATCAAAAAGGCGATGCCCGGTTCGGCCCGACGCGTGGCCTCATGGAGAGGCCTGGGATCAACCGAGGTTCTCACGCGAGCACCTCCCTGACTGCGCTTCCTTCCACATCCGTGAGGCGGAAGTCGCGCCCGGAATAGCGATAGGTGAGCCGCTCGTGGTCCAGCCCCATCAAGTGCAGGATGGTGGCATGGAGGTCATGCACGCTGACGGGATTCTCGACGGCCGCGAAGCCGAACTCATCCGTGCGCCCATGCACGGTGCCGCCCTTGATGCCGCCGCCGGCCATCCAGACGCTGAAGCCGTAGTGGTTGTGGTCGCGGCCCAACGTCGAGGTCGCACCGGTCATCTCCACCGTGGGCGTGCGGCCAAACTCACCGCCCCAGATGACGAGCGTGTCTTCGAGCATCCCCCGGCTCTTTAGATCGGTGAGCAGCGCGGCGATGGGCTGGTCGATGTTCGCGGCCAGCGCGCGATGGTTTTCCTCAAGCTTCGCGTGGTTGTCCCACGGCTGCCCCGCGCCGTGCCAGAGCTGCACGAAGCGCACGCCGCGCTCCAGCAGCCGCCGCGCGATCAGCGTCTGCCGGCCATGCACGCCGCCGCCGTAGAGGTTGCGGATGTGCTGCGGCTCGCGCGAAACATCGAAGGCATCCGCCGCCTCGGTCTGCATGCGGAAGGCCAGCTCGAAGGACTCGATGCGTGCGTCGAGCCGGGGATCAAGCCGCTCGCGGCGGTGGGCCTGGTTCAACGTGCGCAGCAAATCGAGCTGCCGCCGCTGCGCCGCCGGCGCGACGTGCGGGCTGCGGATGTTTTCGATGAGGCGGTCCACGGTCGTGTGCTGCGAGTCCACATACGTGCCCTGGTCCGCTCCGGGCAGAAAGGCCGACTGCCAGTTCTCCGCGCCCTTGGTGGGCTGGCCGCCGGGGCACATCGCGATGAAGCCCGGCAGGTTTTGGTTCTCCGCGCCGAGGCCATACATCAGCCACGACCCCAGGCTCGGGCGCGTCTGGACCGAGTCGCCGCAGTTCATGAGCATCAGCGAGGGCTCGTGGTTCGGCACCTGCGCCTGCATCGAACGGATGACGGCGATGTCGTCGATGTGCCGCGCCGTTTTCGCGAACAGCTCGCTCACCTCGATGCCGCTCCGGCCGTAACGCTGAAACTTGAACGGCGAGGGAAACGCCGCGCCGGTCTTGCGCTCGGTGAGCAGGGTCTGCGGCAGCGGCCTGCCCGAATACTTGAGCAGCGCGGGCTTGGGATCGAAGGTGTCCACATGCGACGGTCCGCCGTTGAGGAAGAAGTGGATCACGCGCTTCGCCTTCGGCGCGAAGTGCGGGCCCCGTGCCGTGATGGCGTTCGCAGCCTGCGGCCCGAGCAGGCCGGCCAGTCCGAGCATTCCAAAGCCCACGCCGGAGCGGCTCAGGAAGTCGCGGCGGCTGAGAGGTGGTTTGGAAGCGTGCATGGAGCGGTTCATCAATCGGCAAACACAAATTCGTTCGTGAGCATGAGCGTCTGCGCAAGCTGCTGCCACAGGCCCAGCGACGCGCCGGTCGGTCCGACAAAATCCTTCTGCGCATCCCACGACGGCACCTCGCCGCCCGAGCCCGTGCCCGTGGCCGACACGATCTTCGGCGACCAGAGGAATTGATCGCTGTTCAGCCCGTCGCGGATATCAACGACGAAATCCAGCGTGTCACCCGCGCTCATCGTCATGGCCTCGACGTTCAGCACCGCGGTGGCGTGATGCAGCGTGGTGGAGCGCAGCAGGCCGTGGCGGCTGTGGCCGATGAACGCGCGGATGCCGTCGCCCACCGCCGGCTCGTGGATCAGCGTGGAGACGATGGCGTAGCTGCCGTCGTGCGGGGCCACCCAGCGCCGGGCGACGGCGTGTTTCCGGTCGTTGCCCGGATGACCGCCCGTCGCCGTGAGCTGGGCCCAGCCGAGCTTGGTGTCCGGCCACAGCTCGGCCCCCTGCCAGGCGGTGCCGTTGAAATAAGGCAGCGGAGCAAAACCCTTGATGCGTCCCGCCGCTTCATCCCACTCACCGTAACCATACTGCCAGGCGGTGGGCACCTCGCGCCGGGCGGGCAAAGTGGCCCCGGGCTGCACGAAGACGAGCGCCGCCTTCAGCTCCGCTGCCGTGGGTTGACGCTGAAAGAGCAGCTCATACAGCCGGCGCACCCGGCCGACGCTGTCGTTGTCTCCCGAGTCCACACGACCCACCAGCGCCTTGGCCCGTGCGGCCAGGAACGGATGGTTCAGCCCGAACAACGCCTGCTGCGGCACGATGGTGTCGTTGCGCTGCGGGATGGAGAGATCCGGATTCGCGAAGTCGAAGATGCGCATCACCGTGGGCAGTCGCTGGCGATCCACCCGCGCGTAAAGGGTGCGGCGTGTATTCTTGCCCACGAGCAACTCCGCCGGCTTGCCGCCGACGCGCGGATCGAGTTCGCCGGAGGCCGCGAGCCAGGCGTCGCGCATCTCCTCGAAACTCAGCCGGTGCGTGTTCATGCGCCAGAGCAGGCGGTTGTCCGGATCAATCTCCTGCGCCTTGCGCGCAGCCGCGGACGCAGGAAGCGAGCTTTGCTGATACGTGGCGGAAAGCAGGATGCGGCGGTGCAGGTTCTTCAGGTTCCAGCCTTCTTCCATGAAACGCCACGCGAGCCAGTCGAGCAGCTCGGGATGGCTTGGCGGTTCGGCGCGCTTGCCGAAGTCGCTCGGCGTCGTGACCAGGCCGCGCCCGAAGTGCTGCATCCACACGCGGTTCACCATCACGCGGGCGGTCAGCGGGTTGTGCGGATCGGCGATGGCCTGCGCGAGTTCCAGCCGCCCGCTGCCCTTGGTGAAGGGCTGTGAACGGCCGCCGGTGAGCACCTGTAGAAACTGCCGCGGCACTTCCTCGCCCTTGGTCAGCGGATTGCCGCGCTTGAACACGCGCGGCGACGACGGCTGCGCGCGGTCCACGAGGATGGTCGCGTAGGCGGGCGCCTCGGGGGACTGGAGCAGCCAGCGGTCCACCTCGCCCTGCAGCTTCCACAGCTCCACGACGATGCCGGTGGGGAAGAACCATTCGTTGTTCGCGAGATGCTCGTCCGGCACGAAGCAGGGCGAGTCCGGGCCGTAGAGCACGCGGCGCAGCGCCTCGGCCCTTTCATCCGGCAACGCCTTCGCAGCGGGGTCCGCCTTGAGCAGCGCGCGCCACTGCTTCTCCGCTGCGGCGAAGAGCGCGCCGTAACGCTCCGCAACTTCCCGCAGGGTCGCCGGCGCGGTGGCAAACGCCTGGGCGACGTCCGGGTGCAGCGCGCCCGCGGGCCGGCCGCGCAGGCTTTGCGTGACGCTGGCGCCCTGCTTCGCGAAGTCAGCGGGCTTGAGTTTGGCGAACTCGTGCCACGCCACAAAAACGGGATCGTGGCGCTGTCCCGCATCGGCCAGAAAACGCTGCCAGCGCCGGACGAAGACGGGGTTGATGTCGTCGGCGCCGAGGATTTGCGTGAACGTCTCCTCGGGATATTTCTCCAGCTCGAACTGTGCGATCAGATGCTCCGTGGCCCGGGCGCGCACGCGGGCGGACTGTTCCTCGCGGCGCTGCGTCATCAGCTTGCGAAACTTCTCCTCCCGCGTCCGCAGTTCCTTCTCGAAGGCCGTGCCCGCAGGACCGGGCTGGCCGCCGGGCACGAGCTGTTCGGCACAGCTTTGGAAGACGCCGTAGAGCGCGTAGTAGTCGCGCGTGGAGATGGGATCGAACTTGTGGTCGTGGCAGCGCGTGCAGCCCACGGTGAGCCCCTGCGTGCCGCGCATGACCACGTCAATGCGGTCGTCAATGATGTCATGCGTGACGCCGAGGAAGCGCCGGCCCAGCGTGAGGAAACCCATCGCCGCAAGATTCGGCGAGCCGGCGGGCTCCACCTGATCCGCCGCAATCTGGAGCAGGAGGAAGCGGTCGTAGGCCATGTCCTCGTTCAACGCGCGCACCACCCAGTCGCGATACGGCCACGCATGCACAAACTGGCTTTCCTCGCGGCCATACACGTAGCCCTTCGTGTCCGAGTAGCGCGCCACGTCGAGCCAGTGCCGCGCCCAGTGCTCGCCGTAATGCGGCGACGCGAGCAGACGCTCCACGACCTTCGCAAACGCCTCGGGCGAGGCGTCCCGCACAAAGGCGTCCACCTCCGCGCTGGTGGGCGGCAGCCCGGTGAGATCGAACGTTGCGCGGCGGATCAAGGTGCGGCGGTCGGCCGGCGCGCTGGGCTGCAGGCCCGCCTTTTGCAACCGGGCAAAGATAAAGCGGTCCACCTCCTGCCGGCTCCACCGGTCGCGTGAGTTTACAGGCGGTTGCGGATGGCTGACCGGCTGAAAAGCCCACAGCTCCCGCCCCGTGGACTTGCCGGCACGGGCCTGCGCGGCGGACGTTTTTCCGTCCCTCGGATCGGGCGCGCCCAGCTTCACCCACTGCTCCAGAGCCGCGATCTCCTCGGGCCCCAGCGACCGCTTCGGCGGCATTTGCAGGTCCTTGTCCGTCCGCCGGACCGCCCGGATCAACCGGCTCTTCTCCACATCCCCGGGCTGGATGACCGCACCGTGCTCCCCGCCCTTCTGCCAGCCCGCTTTCGAATCCAGCCTCAGCCCGGACTCCTGCTTCTTTTCGCCGTGGCACTTCTGGCAGTGCTCAATGAACAACGGGCGAATCTTTGACTCGAACAACGCCAGCCCTTCCGCCGCCGGGGCAGCTCCAGCCTCTACGGCACAGCCGGCCAGCAGGAGGGCGAGGATTTGGACGGTTCGTTTCATGTCGGGCTGGACTTGGACTTACGCCACGCGGTGCTTCCGCACTTCTTCTTCGTTCAGCTCCAGCCCGAGGCCCGGCGCATCCGGCACAGGGAGGAAGCCGTCCTTCATCCGCACGTGGCCCTTGGTCAGGAACTCGCGGAGGCTGGTGTTTTCCTGCACGACGAACTCGGCGATGAGGGCGTTGGGAATCGCGTTGAGCCAGTGCAAGGCGGCGTGGACGTTGATGTAGGTGCTGAAGCCGTGGTTGGCCACTTTGAGGCCACGGTCGGCGGCGAGGCTCGCGATTTTCATCGCCTCAGTGAAGCCGCCGCAGCGCGTGAGGTCCACCTGCGCGATGTCCACGCGGCCCTTGTCCATCAGGTCGAGGAAGGACTGGCGTCCGCTCTCCTGCTCGCCGGCGGCGATGTGGACGGGGCTGGCGGCGGTGAGCTTGGCGTAGCCTTCGTAGTCGTCGGGCGGCAGCGGCTCCTCGAGCCAGAAGATGCCGAACTCGGCGAAGGCTTTCGCGCGCTGGATGGCGGTGCGCGCGTCCCAGACGAGGCCGGCGTCAATCATCACGTCGCCGTCGGCACCGAAGCCTTTGCGCGCCTGGCGGACAAGGTCCACGTCGGTCTTCGCGTCCTGGCCCATGGGCGCCCAGCCGAACTTCACGGCGGAAAAGCCCTTCGCGCGGATGCGCTTGGCGAGTTCGCTGGTGGCCTTGGGCGTCGCGCCGAAGAGGGAGCTGGCGTAGCAGCGGATTTTCTCTTGGAAGCCGCCGCCGAGGAGTTTCCAGACCGGCAGGCCGAGCGCCTTGCCCTTGATGTCCCAGAGCGCAAGGTCAATGCCGCTCATCGCGTGCAGGCCGATGCCGCGTCGGCCCGAGTAGATGGTGCGGTGATACATCTGGTGCCAGAGGCGTTCGGTCTCGAACGGGTCCTGGCCGATGAGCAGGTGCTTCAGCCCGGTGCTGATGGTGTGGCTGAACGGCCCTTCGATGACAGCCTTGGCCGCGAGCGGCGCGGAGTCCACCTCGCCGATGCCCGTGATGCCCGCGTCCGTGCTGACCTTGACGATGAGCGCGTCCTGCCCGCTGTCGCACTGGGCGCGGACGAGCTTCTGGGAGACGTAGATGGCTTCGACGTTGGTGATTTTCATTCGGTTTAACTGCGAAAGTCAGGGGGCGGGTTCGTCGTGTGTCGTTGTGGGAAGTGAGTCGGTTTGGACGCCGGCATGACGATGTGTTTCGGAGCTCAGGCCGGCAGCCACTCGCGCCAGCTGGCCATCTCCAGCCGCATGGCTTCCTCGGCCCTGCGTTCGTCACCGCTGCGCAGCGCGGCCAGCAGGCGCTGATGGCTGGGCACCGTGATGCCGATCGAAGAGACGTGGGTGGCCGCCTGCGCCCGGTGCGCCCGGGCCAGCCAGAATTCAATTTGCGAACGGATGGTTTTCCAGCAGACCGCCAGCTGGCGATGCCGCGCGGTCTGGATGATCCGGTCATGGAAGGCGACATCCAGCAGGCTCAGCTCGGTGAGGTCTTCCGTGGCGGCCTGCTCGGCGATCATGCCTTCCAGCACCTTCACGTCCGCCGGGGTGATCCGTTCGACGACCAGCCTGGCCGCCATCAATTCGAGCGCCGAGCGCATGGAGAAGACATCCTCGAAATCATCTTCGGTGAGCGTGCGCACCCGGCTTCGACCCCGGCTGTCAAACTCCACCAGCCCTTCCTGCTCCAGCTCCATGAGGGCCTCGCGAATCGGCACCCGGCTGACCCCGAGCCGGGCAGCCAGTTGATCCTCCGGCAGCGCGGTGCCCACGGCCAGCTCTCCGGCCACGATGGCCCGGCGAATCCGGGCCGTGGCATCCTCCGCGAGGCTGCGGCGGGAGAGTGGCGAAAGGTGCGGTTTGGTCTTTTCAGTTAAGGCGGCAGCAAACATAAGCACGGGACACTGTATACTGTGGACTGTTGGCGGCTTGGTTACACCGCCCTCTTTTTCATCGCAACTGAAATAATTCCCGCTCCCTGAGATCGCACGAACTCAACTCAACAGAGACACCAGCGTGAAACGCCTTGGGCACAGGATGCCGCGCTGCCGGGGCTTCGCTCGGGTAATCGCACGGCGCGGCATCAGGCACAAGTCGCTCACCAACCAAGCGGTGGCTTCGCACTCCCGGACGCGATGCAGGGTGGAATGCACAGCGCATGTGCCAGCCAGCACCCGCGCCCTTCGCAGGAGGCAGCCGGCGTTTTGAGTCAACGCCCTTGCGCCGGCTTCAGCGCCGGGTCGCTCAGGTCCAGCCGGTAAAGAATCTGGTTGTAGTCGTAACGCGGCGTGGGCGCGGGCTTGTTCGCAAACTGGACCGTGTAAGTGCCCTCGAAGAACAGCGCGGGCGAACCCTCCGGCGTGAACTCGACGTGCAGGCGCGGGTTGTAGAACGTGTAGTTGTCGTGGCTCAACACCTTCACCGCCGTGCCCCACGGGCCGGCCGGCGCGTCCGCCTCCGCATACCACAGCTCGCCGAAAGCCGACGGCTTGCCGAACGACTGCATGAAGACCGTCACCCAGCGCTTGCGCCACGGATGCCACGCGATGGAACCGCCGTGCGGCTTCACGGTTTCGCCGTTGCCTCCGGTCAGGCTCGCCTGCGGCGTCAGCACCTCCCAGGTCTTCGCGTCCTGCCACGCCTCGAAGGTCGCCGGGCAGCGCAGTCGCGGCAGCGGGTTCCCGAAGAGCAG
Source organism: Limisphaerales bacterium (assembly GCA_041666725.1). GTDB lineage: Bacteria > Verrucomicrobiota > Verrucomicrobiia > Limisphaerales > SXTU01 > SXTU01. The sequence continues at coordinate 222 of JBAYGL010000234.1, read as the reverse complement.
CCACGCCTTTCCGGTCGCGTCCTTCCAAGACACCGGATGGCCTTCGGGTATTGGCGGGGCCTTCGGTGCGGCGTCGGACTTCGTCCAGACCGTCTTGAGCTTCTCGAAGAGATTCTTCTCCTCGTTCCATGTCGCGAGGCTCCACTCGTAGGCTTCGAGCAGGCCCTTGATTTTCATGTAGGCGCAGACGAGGCGCGGCGTGCCCGTCTTGTCTGGCAGGCT
>JBAYGL010000233.1:0-8091 GCA_041666725.1 Limisphaerales bacterium | reverse complement strand
GCGATCATGGATACGGCCTGGCAAAATCCGACACTTGACCCCATCACCTCACAGAACCCCACCCATCAGCCTTGCATGCGTGAAAGCCTCCTCAACGACGCCGTGGGCACGATCGTCTTCACAGAGTGCGTCTACTACGCGAACTGGGACGGCTGCAACGACCAGAACATTTCATATCCCATGTGGATTCCAACCCGCCACTTTGGAGATGCGACAAGCTCGGCGGGTCCTACCGGGCCCGTGACCCTGGCGAACTACCACGGCGGACGCGTCAACTACGCGTTTGCTGACGGTCATGTGGAGTTTATCCGCCCTGACAAGACGGTGAATATGACTCTGGGCACAGGCAAGCAATCAGGCATGTGGACCATCAAGGCCGGCGACTGATCCACGACACCGGAGGCCCCGCAGACCACCTGCGACGAATCAGCGGGCTGGCTGCGGACATTCACCGGGCGCGGATACGCAGGAAAACGTTCGAGCCCGAGGGTTTGCCGCAGATGGCTTCGTTTGTTCCAAGGAGGAACCTGTTGCTTTGCACCGTAAGCGCGAACCAGTTCGTCGTGGCGAGGTTGGTGGAGAATTCCGGCGTGTAGGTGAACGTGTTCGTTCCGGTGTAGCGCAGCGTAAGGTTGTCGCCCACGGCGAGCCCCACAATCTCGAACGGCGGCGGCGCAGGTGGATCAACCATCAGGATGTCGCCAAAAAACCCGTGAACCCCGCAGTAATAGACGCAGTTGGCAGCGTTGGTCGGCACGGCGTAGGTGATCGTGCCCAGGAAGGTGTTGTTGCCGCTGACCCCGCCGGGCGTCGCTCCGAAGACCGATGTGCCGATGACAAACGGGTGAATACTGCTCGTGTTCACGGCGAAGGTGTAGGTGCTTCCGCGCTGCAAGGTGAGGGTTGGGTTGCCGCTTGCACCGTTGATCTGGAAACTGAACTGTCCGCCCGGCGTGAGCACGGTGAAATCCGCCGCGCCTGCGATGGCGGCAAGCCTCCACACGAGGACGACAAGAACGAGGACTGGCCGGAAGTGCATCATGCAGTTTGCCAGGACACGGGGGATTCCGTCCAAGCGCATCTGTGATTTTCGCGCCCGGCCATCAAGACCCCGCATGTTGTTGTCGTCTTTGATCCGCTGCTCATGGGTGATGCCCGCGCAGACCCTCCCGGTCGAGGGCTCCGGCTGCGAACGTGGGAGGACCGGCAGGCCGGGATATTCCCCCGACATCCCGTCGCGACGCCCAAGTGATATGTCTCGGCATGTCGAAGAAGTTCACCTGCCGCGAGCCCAAGGGCCGGTCCTTGACGCTGGAAACGATCCGGGCGCAGGCTCCCGGCGTCACTTCGACGCGAAACCGCCGTCTCTGAACCGCACAGCGTTCTGAAGGCGGATTTCCGCCAGCACTTATATGAACGCCTCCACGCCCGATGCCCCCGTTTCCAGTCCGCTCCTGCGGCGCGAGGACTTGCGGGGAACTCCTTTGGAACAGTTTGAATTCTGGCTGCAACAGGCGGCCCGCAGCGCGGTGGCGCAGCCGCTGGCGATGAGCCTCGCCACCGTCGGCGGCGATGGCCGGCCGCTGGTGCGCACCGTGCTGTTGAAGTATTTCGACTCGGAGGGCTTCGTGTTCTTTACCGACGTGGGCAGCCGCAAAGTCCGGCAGATGTCGGAGAATCCGCAGGTGAGCCTGTTGTTCCCGTGGATCGAATTGAACCGTCAGGTGGTTGTCAGCGGTCGTGCCGGGAAGCTCGGCACGTTCGAGGCCGTGAAGTGCTTTCTGCTTGGCGAGCAGGGAGGCGTGACGGCGAGCGCCGCGGTTGAGATGCAGTTGGAAGAGCTCAGGCAGCGGCTCGGCTCCGGCGTCCCGCTCCTCGCGCCGTCATGGGTCGGCTACCGGGTGCAACCGGATTCCGTCGAGTTTTTCCAGGGTCGCGGCGCGCGCGAGCACGACCGCTTTCTCTACGCGCGCGGCCCGGACGGCGGCTGGACGATTCAGGCGCTGGATTGATTTCCGTGCCCGTTCGGACGGCCTCGAGCCTGGGTGATGGAGGGAAAGACGCTCGGACTTCAATTTCAAGGGCGGTTCGCCGGTCACTTCACCGGTTGCAACAGGGACTCCCGTGTGTGCGAGAACAACGGAGGGATGCCTTGCAGTTGCACATGGAAATCTTCGAGGGTGCCTGTGCTGGGTTTGGCGAGGCGGAGGCTCCAGATTTCGCCGCGCGTGGTGTTCGTGGGCTTCGCCACAAACTGGTGGGCCTGCGAGATGTTGTCCTTCTCCTCGACCTGGTTGCCGGCCGGATCAATGAGCGCCGCCTTCACGCACTCGGCGGCATTGTCGCCTGACACTTTCAGGGCAAATTCATTCGTGCCCGGTGGCACCCAGAAGAAATACGGGCCGGTCGTGGCGAGAAAATGGATGGCCGAACCCTGCGAGTAAAGGCAGACACGGCTCGTGCGGGAATTCACCGTCGCGGTCGAGTTGAGCGGCTCGCAGATGATCTTGTAAGCGCCCTGCTCGATGGCCTGGAACTCGTATGCGGTCTCCTTTTCACCGCCTGCGCCGGACATTTGCGTCAGCTTGCCCGACGGGGAACGGAGGCTCACCGGCACGGTGTCCGGGCCGCCTTTGCCGACGCGCTGGATGAGCACGCTGAACGTCACCCGCTCGTTCGCCCCGGCCCACAGGAGCCACTCCGAAAGGTCGCGTTGACGGGCGGTGGAGCGCCGCGATGCATCGGGTTTCGCCTCCGGCAGCGCAGGCTCGTAGCGCACGCCTTCGGAGTTGAAGCGGGCGATCTGTTTGAACGACAGGAACGGCATCCACTTGGCGATCAGATTGGGCGTAAGCTCGTGGGTTGTGCGCTGCCCGCCACGCTGCACGATCAGCGTGCCGGAGATGTCGCCCAGGCCCACGCCGCCCGCGGCGTCCGGATATGACAGCGGCAGCCGGTCCTGGGGATCAACGATCGTGCAACCGTTGAACCGGATGCCGCCGATTGCACCGGCTGCATGACCGCGCCGGCTTGTGAGCACGATGGGAGTCTCAGTTGGGTCAACGATCTCGCAGTGGGTGAAACTCACCATTGCCGCGGCAACCGGCTTGTCACCGATCAAAATGGAGCTGGAGCGCGGGCGGCCCTCGAAGCGGCAGTTGATAAACTCGGCCGCGCCTTTCACGCCCGCGGTCTCGGAGTTGTTTGCCGTGGAGAATGAAATGGAGTGGTTGCCGCCAATGGCACGGCAGTTTTCAAGTTTGATGGAGACCGGTTTGGACTCGGAGCGGAGCGCCGGCAGGTAGAACGCGTAGGCATCGCCCTTGTTGTTTTCCGAGACGCAACGACGCATCACACAGTTCACCAGCTCGTCCCACGCGTGATTCGGCTCGAAATCGATGCCGGCCATCGGCGCGGTGCCGCCGGTGTCCTTGAGCACGCAGTCCTCGATGAGCAGGTTTCGCGCGCTGATGACGCTGATGCCCTGCCGGTAGTTGTTGATGCAGGACACGTTCCTGATGAGAACGTCCGAACACGGCACGCCTCTCTGCGAGCTGCCGAGATAGATGCCGTCGCCGCCGCTGTCAGCAAGGGTCAGCCCGGTCACGCGCACATTGGAGCAGCTCGTGAAACTCAGCACGTTCCGCCATTCGGCGCGTTTGTATCGGGCGCTGTCGTCATAATCCTGTTTCCACATTTTCAACGTCGCGCGGTGGCCGGTGAGCGTGATGTTCGTCTTCGACGCGGCCGAGAAAAGGCAGTCGTTGTTGCCGTGGAAGGCGCCGCGCCTGGCGAGCACGACCACGCCCTTCTCGAAAACAATCTCCTGGTCGCCTGCGAGCTTGAGCTTGTCGGTGATCCAGGGCGTGCCCATGTCCTCGATGACGAGCTTGCGCACGCCGGAGTTGATGGCGTCCTGCAATGCGGTCGTGGAGTCGGCCGGATCGTAACCCCACCACGACGCACGCGCCTCGGTGCGCTTGCCGGATGCCACTTCGGCGATGGCCTCGTTGTTGCGAAGCGCGGCGGCATGGAGTGCAACGGCGCTTCCCGCCAGGAGCACGAGAGCGGCGCAGCGGGAAGCGGGAGAGTGATGTTTCATGGGTTGAACAGTAGGGCGGTGGCGGATGCAGGGGCAATTTGAATGGATGTTGTCATGGCATGCTCTTTATTCGAGACGCGGCTCAATCTGTTTGTGGCCCGTTCCCCCGGCTGCTACAACGCCGGCACATGGCTGTGACACTTTCGCCGGAAGAGACGCGGATTCTGGGCTGCCTGATCGAAAAGGAGCGGACCACTCCCGATCAATACCCGCTTTCGCTCAACAGCGTGACGACCGCCTGCAACCAGTCCACCAACCGCGACCCGGTGACCTGCTACGAAGAGAAGGTCGTCGCGCTGGGATTGGATGACCTGCGCGGCAAGAAGCTCGTGACGCAGCTCTGGGGCGCGGGTTCACGCGTGCAGAAATTCCGGCACAACCTGCTGGACGTTTACGAACTGAACCCTCGTGAAGTGGCGCTGCTGTGCGTCCTCCTGCTGCGCGGCCCGCAGACGCCCGGGGAACTGCGCATTCGCGCCGAGCGCTTGCACCCGTTCGCGTCGCTGACGGAGGTCGAGGAGACGTTGCAAGGGCTGGCCCTGATGTCGGAGCCGCTCGTGCGCATCGTCCCGCCGTGCCCCGGCCAGAAGGAGAAGCGCTTCGTGCAACTGCTCTCCGGCGAGCCGGTGATCGAGGAGCCTGCCGCACCGGAGGCCCGCGCTTCAGTTCCGCCAGCCCCGTCGCGGCTGGAAACGCTCGAAGCCGAAGTCGCCGCGATGAAGGCCGAGCTGGCCGCGCTGCGCGAGGAGTTCGCCCGCTTCCGCAAGCAGTTCGAGTAGCCGGCTGATCGCGGCGATTACTGGTCGGCTCGGCTGCGTCCGATGTCGCGTCAAACGATTTCACACCATGCGCACCATGCACTTCGTCTCCACCACCCGCCGTTTCGCCGTCCTCGCTCTGATTCTCGCTGTCGGTGCCATGCGTCTGGCCGCAGTGGAAGAACCGCGCCCGCTGTTCATCGAGGGCTACGCGGGGCAGTTGAGCGTGCAGCCCGGAGAGGAGGTGGCGTTCCACGTCTCGACCAGCGCGGCGAAGTTCGCGGTCGAGATTGCGCGCGTCGGCGAGAAGCGCGAGGTCGTGTGGACGGGCAAGGATTTGCCGGGCCGCGAGCATCCGGTGCCGGAAAACGCGTCGTCGCACGGGTGCGGCTGGCCGGTGAGCTTCAAGGTGCCGGTCGCGGTCAACTGGCGCAGCGGCTACTACGTGGTGTCGTTGCGAGCCGAGGATCGCGGCGGGCTTTACACGCAGCGCGGCCTGCACACGGCGGCAAGCGATGCGTATTTCGTCGTCCGCTCCGCGCAGCCGGGCAGCGGCACGAAGATTCTCCTGCAACTCTCCGCGAACACCTACAACGCCTACAACAACTGGGGCGGCTTCAGCCTCTACGCCTACAACGGACGCGGCAAGAACCAGGGCAGCCGCGTGTCGTTCCACCGGCCGGGCGGCTCGCAGTTCGACCGCTGGGAGCAGCCCTTCGTCGCGTGGGCCGAGCGCAACGGCTACGTGCTCGACTACGCGGTGAACAGCGACCTGGAATTCCGCCCCGAGTTGCTGGCGAACTACAGGTTGGTTCTCAGCGTCGGCCATGACGAGTATTGGAGCGCGCCGATGCGGGACAACCTGGAGGCGTTCATCGGGCGCGGCGGGAACGTGGCCTTCTTCAGCGGCAACTCCGTCTGCTGGCAGGTGCGCAGCGAGGACGGCGGGCGCGCACTCGTGTGCCACAAGCAGTATTACTTGGTGGACCCGGTCTTCGCATCCGGAGACCACCGCACGCTCTCGACCGCGTGGAGCCACCACCTCGTGAAACGACCTGAAAACACGCTGACGGGCGTGGGTTTTTTATGGGGCGGCTATCGCAAGAGCCACGGGCAGTTCATGGCCGAGCCGGCGGAGTTCACAGTGCACCGCCCGGAGCACTGGGTCTTCGCCGGCACGGATTTGAAGCGCGGCGATGTCTTTGGCGCGAAGGACACCATCGTCGGCTACGAGTGCGACGGCTGCGAACTGGTCTGGCTGAATGGCATGCCGTTTCCCACGCACAAGGATGGCACGCCTGCGGGCTTCACCGTCCTCTCGACCTGTCCGGCGAAGTGGCATCCCGACGACGCCGAGTGGTATGAGCGCTGGGAGAAGGGCCGGGTGGGCAACGCCGTCATGGGTCTCTACACGCGGGGCGGCACGGTCTTCACGACGGGCACCACCGACTGGGCGCACGGCCTGCGCGGCGGGGACAAGGCGGTGGAGCGCATCACCAGGAACATTTTGGAAAAGCTCGGGAAGTGAGCGCGATCACCGCAGCGCCTACTCCCCGTTGACAAGCGCCCGGCGAGCGCGGACAACTGCCGCGCATGACGAAAGTCGCCATTGTCGGAGCGTCCGGTTACTCGGGTGAGGAACTCGTTCGCCTGCTGCTGAATCATCCGCACGCGGAGCTGGTGGCCGTCACCTCGCGCCAGCAGGCCGGGCAGTCGGTGGCTCAGGTGTTCCCGAAGTTCGCGAGCCATCCGCGCGCCCGGGCGCTGCGGTTCGTCGAGCCCAACGCCGAACTGCTTGCGACGCAGGCCGAAGTGGTCTTCCTCGCGCTGCCGCACGGAGTGGCGGCGGAGTTTGCCGTGCCGCTGCTCAACGGCGGGGCCCGGGTCATTGACCTGAGCGCGGACTTCCGGCTCAAGAGCGCCGCGATCTACAAGGAGTTTTACGCGCACGACCATCCCGCGCCGGAGCTGCTGGCGAAATCCGTCTATGGCCTGCCGGAGGTTCACCGCGCCGCCATCAAGGGTGCGCAGCTTATCGCCTCGCCCGGCTGCTATCCCACGAGCATTTTGCTGCCGACGCTTCCGCTGCTGCGCGCCGGCCTCATCAAGCCGCAGGGCATCATCGCCGACTCGATGAGCGGCGTGAGCGGCGCGGGCCGCAAGGCGGAGCTGGACTACCTCTTCGTCGAGTGCAACGAAAGCGTGCGGCCCTACGGCGTGCCGAAGCACCGGCACATCTCTGAAATCGAGGAGCAACTCGCGCTCGCGGCCGGCGGGCCGGTGACGATTCAATTCACGCCGCACCTGATCCCGGTGAACCGCGGCATCCTCACGACGCTCTACCTCGCGCCGGCAAAACATTTCTCCACCGCCGCCGAAGCCGCCGCGCTCAGCGCGCAAATCGCCGCGTGCTACCAGGCCGCGTATGCGAACGAACCGTTCGTCCGCGTGCTGGAAGGCAAAGCGCTGCCCGACACGAAAAACGTCGTCGGCACGAACGTGCTGGAACTCGCATGGCGGCTGGACCCGCGCACGGGCCGGCTGCTTGTGATGAGCGCCGAGGACAACATCGTGAAAGGTGCCAGCGGCCAGGCTGTGCAGAGCTTCAACGTGATGTGCGGCTACCCGGAGACGGCGGGACTACTCTGAACGCGAAGACGGGGAAACGTCCAACGTCCAGAGCCGCGTTCGAGCGGTCCCTTTGGAAGTTGAGCGTTGAATGTTGGATGTTGAAAGTTCGCCTTCTTCCCGGCAGTTCGCCGCTTGTTTGCCGCCGCCGGCCCGCGCACCTTGCCAGCATCCGCTGAATGGCCCGCAACGCCGCGCCGTCGGCGCTTTAACGCATGAACCGCCTTCTCCCGCTCCCGCTGCTGTTCGCGACAGTCCTGGTCTGCGGAGTCGCCGCGCGCGCCGACCACGACCAGCCGGCCGGCCATTCGCTGCACGGCGAGGCCTTCAACGAAGGTCCACGGCAGCAGGCGCATCTCATGCCCGGCATGGGCGGGGTGCATTTCCCCATCACCACGAGGAACCCGCTCGCGCAGAAGTTTTTCGACCAGGGCTTCGGCCAGCTCCACGGTTTCTTCTACTTCGAGGCGGAACGGTCCTTCCGGCAGGCCGCCGCGCTCGATCCGTTTTGCGCCAGCGCCTACTGGGGCATGGCGATGGCGAACATCAACAGCGCCAAACGCGCAAAGGAGTTCATCAAGTCCGCCGAGAAATATCAGGCCG
>JBAYGL010000232.1:0-8144 GCA_041666725.1 Limisphaerales bacterium | reverse complement strand
TGCCGCGATAGTGCGTCTTCACGGTGTCGGTGGCCTTGGGCGTCTTGCCGGTGCCGTCCTTGATCACCTTGTATTGCAGGCCGCTGGCGGTGGTCTTCACGCCTTCCTTCTTCTTGTTGTCAGCCAGGAATTTCTCGCCCTCGGCCTTGTTCTTGCCGAGGCCCTCTTCGCGGGCGGCCATCTGCCTGGCCATCATTTTCTTCTGGAATTCCTGCATGACGGTCTGGATTTCCTCGTCGGTCAGCTGCGGCTTCGCGCCGGCGAACACATCCTTCATCGCGGCGGCGAGCGCGTCGGGGTTGATTTCCAACCCCTCCTGCTTCATGCTCTTGCCGATGTTGAGGCCGATGCTGTAGCTGACTTTGTCCTTGTCGTCTTTGATGGTCATTTTGGTGTCGGGAGCCGAGGGAGCAGGTGACGGCGCAGGGGGGGCGGGTTTGTCCTTGCAGCCGGCCAAAAGGCCGAGCGCGAGGACGGCGGTGGTGATGGCTTTCATTGCGTTGTGTGTCGTGTGCGCACGGAACTGACCGGGCGCGAATTTTGCGACGCTATCAGCGTGCTTTCCAGCAAAGCGAGGGAAATATCCATGTCCCTCATCAAGGCCGGCTGCGCGGAACGGCGGACGATTGCAAACCCGCCGCCCTCCCGCATACTCACGCTCATGCAACCTTTCGTGGATGCGGTCGCCGCTGAACTGGAGCGCCCCCGCCCGCTGCCCAAACAGGTGGTGAATCATCTCGCGTCGCACTACTCGGTGAGCCGCGACGCGCTCGGGGCGTTTTTCACGGACACGCTGGGCACGCTCGAAGATTACGAGATGGATCTGCTCTTCTCGTCGCTGCTCACCCCCACCCTCGACGAACAAGCGGCATTCTCCGGGCTGCTCGACAAGCGGACGCTTCCGGCAGGAGAATGGCCCGCGCTCGTCCAGCGGCTGGCCGGACGGCCCACGGTGGTGCGCCTCATCACGGAGGACGGCGTGACGCACAGCATCCCGCTCCGCGAGGTGAGCCTTGAGCGCTTCGTCACGCGGCTGAACCTCGATGTCACCGTCCCCGATCCGCTGGGCAAACTGCTGGATTCCCTGCCGCCGGCGGAAGATCGCGCGTTGCTCAAGGCCCTCGCGCGGCACGGCGTGTGGCGCGAAGAGCCGCGCCGCGAAGTGCTCTTCCGCTATCTGCTCACCGCGACCAGCGAGGGCTTTTATGTGCGTTCGGACGCGCTGCTGCTTCTGCGCCTGATGGAGACCTACCGGCCCAGGGACGCCGCTGATCTGCTCGCGCGCATCCCGCACTGGCAGGAGGTGCTCAAAAAAGAGATGCTCACCGCCGCCAGCCCCAAGCCGTTCTTTGCCGCCCGGGTGCAGGACCTCCACGGCGGCGGGCGCGACCAGCGGCATCAAGACAGCTCGCTGATCTCCCGCAAACAGCAGGAGCTGGAATTCCTCGGTCGGCTGCAAGGCGTGCTGGGCGCGAAGTAGCGCCACCGGATTTGGAAAGTTCGGCCTGCTCCTGGCGCGCCAGGCCCGTGTTTTACTTCCCGCAAGAAGCCGGTTGTCGCCCGTTGCGGAGCCGCGTTAGACTGCGCTCATGTTAGCCAAGGTTTGCTCCGCTGCCGTGCAGGGCATTGAGGCGTATCCCGTCGAAGTTGAAGTCAACGTCGGCTGGGGCGACACGAAGTTCACACTGGTGGGCCTGCCGGACGCGGCGGTGCGCGAGTCGCTCGACCGCGTCACCACGGCGATGACGAACTCCGCGTTCAAGTTTCCGATGGGCAAGACCACCATCAACCTCGCGCCCGCCGATGTGCGCAAGGAGGGGCCGAGCTTCGACCTGCCCATCGCGCTGGGCTGGCTCGCCGCGAGTGAGCAAATCGAAACCGATCAGCTCGACAACTTCGCGATGGTCGGCGAGCTGGCGCTCACCGGCGCGGTGCGGCCGGTCAAGGGCGTGCTGCCCATCGCACTGCGGGCGAAACAGGATGGCCGGGCCGGGGTGCTGGTGCCGGCGGAGAACGCCGCGGAGGCCGCCGTGGTGCGGGGCTTGCAGGTGATTCCAGTGCGCAACCTGCGCGAGGCCGCCGGCTTCCTCGAGGGCGAGGTGAAGATTGCGCCCGCGAAGGTGGACCTGGAAAAGCTCTTTGAAAGTGTCGCCGATGAACTTGTGGACATGGCGGATGTGAAGGGCCAGGAGTCCGTGAAGCGCGCGCTCGAAATCGGCGCGGCCGGCGGCCACAACCTCCTGCTCATCGGCCCGCCCGGCACGGGCAAATCCATGCTGGCCAAACGCCTGCCGACCATCCTCCCGCCGCTCACGCTGGATGAGGCGTTGGAGACGACGAAGATTCACAGCATCGTCGGCGCGCTGGCCGCCGGTCAGGCACTCGTCACCCAACGCCCCTTTCGAAGCCCTCACCACACTGCGAGTGATGCCGGCTTGTTGGGCGGAAACATCAACCCCACGCCCGGCGAAATCTCGCTCGCGCATCACGGCGTGCTGTTTCTCGATGAACTGCCGGAGTTCAAGCGCACCGTGCTGGAGACGATGCGCCAGCCGCTCGAGGACGGCAAAGTCACCATCTCGCGCGCGGCAGGCACGATGACGTTCCCCTCGCAGTTCATGCTCGTGGCCGCGATGAATCCGACGCCCGACGGCAAGATGCCGCACGAGTCGAAGTCCTCGCCGCGTGAGATCCAGAATTACCTCGGGCGCATCTCCGGGCCGCTGCTGGACCGCATCGACCTTCATGTCGAAGTGCCGCAGGTGAAGTTCCGCGAGATGCAGGCGGCCCGGCCCGGCGAAACTTCCGCCCAGGTCCGCGCGCGGGTGATCGCCGCGCGCCACCGGCAGCAGCAGCGTTACGCCGGCAGGAAAGTCACGTGCAATGCGCGCATGGGCACGCGTGAGTTGAAGGAGTTCTGCGTGCTCGACGAGGCCGCCTGTGAACTGCTCAAGCACGCAATGACCGAGATGGGCCTCAGCGCCCGCGCGCATGACCGCGTGTTGAAGGTCGCGCGCACCATCGCCGACCTGGCCGCCAGCGCAGGCATCACCGCCGAGCACCTTGGTGAGGCCATCCAGTATCGCACGCTGGACCGGCAGTTGTGGGGGTGACGCGCCGTCAGCATTCTCCATCCGCTCCCGCACATTTCTCCATTCCCAGCCTCTGCACTCCCGTTACGCTGAAGCCATCAAACTGAACCGGCGTCCGACAAGAGATTGACCACCATGAGCCGCTGCATTTTTCCGATTTTCGCCGCCGTTGCCATCGCGTTTGCAAACGCAGCGACTTCCGCCCGCGCCGCTTCGCCGACTGCCAGCCCGTCGGGCAGGGTGGACTTCACGCGCGACATCTCGCCCATCCTCTCCGGCAGGTGCTTCGCGTGTCACGGCCCGGACGACGCGCATCGCAAGGCCAAGCTCCGCCTCGACGTGCGCGAAGATGCCCTCAAATCCCGCGAGGGCAAGGCGGCCATCGTCCCCGGCAGCCTCTCCAAATCCGAACTCTGGCGGCGCATCAGCACCGCGAAGTCCGTCGACGTGATGCCGCCGCCGAAAAAGGGAGGCAAACCGCTCACCCCGCAGGAAACCGCTCTTCTGAAGAAATGGATCGAGCAAGGCGCGCCCTACGCCGAACACTGGGCCTTCGTGCCGCCGGTGCGGCCGCCGGTTCCCATAGTTAGTAATCAGTATTCAGTATTCAGTGTTCTGTCGGGAAGCGGACGCACCGGGAGTTCCAAACTGAATACTGACTCACTGAAAACTGACCACTCGAACCCCATTGACGCCTTCATCTCCACCAAGCTCGCCGCCGAAAAACTCCGCCCTTCCCCGCCCGCCGACAAAACCACCCTGATCCGCCGGCTCTCGCTCGACCTCATCGGCCTGCCGCCCACGCCGGAGGAGGTGGACGCCTTTCTCGCCGACAAATCCCCGGACGCCTGGTCGAAGCAGGTTGAGCGGCTTCTTGCCTCGCCGCATTATGGCGAGCGCTGGGGCCGGCTCTGGCTCGATGCCGCGCGTTACGCCGATTCCGACGGCTACGAAAAGGACAAGCGCCGCCTGGTTCACTTCTACCGCGATTACGTCATCAACGCCTTCAACCGCGATCTGCCCTACGACCGGTTCATCATCGAGCAGCTTGCCGGCGACGAGCTCCCCAACGCCACGCAGGACCAGCTCGTCGCCACCGGCTTCCTCCGCAACTCGATGCTCAACGAGGAGGGCGGAGTGCATCCCGAGCAGTTCCGCATGGAGGCGATGTTCGACCGCATGGACGCGGTGGGCAAAGGCATCCTCGGCATCACGACGCTCTGCGCCCAGTGCCACAACCACAAATACGACCCGCTCACGCAGGAGGAGTATTACCGGATGTTCGCCTTCCTGAACAACGACCACGAGGCGATGCCGCGTGTCTTCACCCCGTCGGAGCAGGAGAAAATCGCGTCACTCCGCCGTGAGATCGGCACCATTGAGGCGGCGATGCGGCGGCAACTGCCAGACTGGCAGTCGCGCATGGCCAAGTGGGAATCCGGAGTCGCGCGCAACCAGCCCGAGTGGACCATCCTCCGCGACCTCGAGCTGATCAGCGACAATGCCCAGCGTTACTATCCGCAGGCCGACGGTTCGCTGCTCGCCGCCGGCTGGGCGCCGACGAAGTTTACCGCGATCTTCCAGACCACGAACAAGCTGGAGACCCTCTCCGCCATCCGCCTGGAACTCTTCACCGACCCCAACCTTCCGGCCAACGGCCCGGGCCGTTCCCACAAGGGGCTTTTCGCGCTGACCGAGTTCACCGTCGAGGCCGCGCCGTTGAGCAACCCGAAGAAGAAGACCAAGGTGAAGTTTGCGAGCGCCACCGCCGACTTTGACCAGCTGGAGCTGACGCTGGAATCCAACTTTCAGGACGGCTCGACCAACCGGCGCGTCACCGGCCCGATCGGCTTTGCCATCGACGGCAACAAGAGCACCGCCTGGGGTGGCGATTCCGGCCCGGGCCGTCGCAACACTGATCGAGTGGCCGTCTTCCAGCTCGCGACGAACATCAGTTTCCCCGGCGGCACGGTGCTGACCCTGAGCCTCTCGCAAGAACACGGCAGCGCGAACGCCAACGACTTCGGCACGCAGAACCTCGGCCGGTTCCGCATCTCGGCAATTGGCCAGGCTTCCGGTCAGCCGCCCATGGTCGCCGACCGCGTGCCAAAAAAAGTCCGCGAAGCTTTCGCCGTCCCCGCCGTGCGGCGAACGCCGGAACAGGTCGCCGCCGTCTTCGATCACTGGCGCACGATGGTGCCTGAATTCGCCGCGGCGAATGCCAAGCTCGACGCGCTCTGGCAGCAGTGGCCCGAAGGCACGACGGCCTACGCCCTCGTCGCCCGCACCGAGGAGCGCATGACCTCCGTGCTCAACCGCGGCGACTGGCTCAAGCCCACGCGCGGCGTGAAGCCCGGCGTGCCCGCCTTCTTGAACGCGCTGCCAGCCGGCGCGGACGCCTCGCGGCTCACCTTCGCCAGATGGATTGTGGACCGCCGTTCGCCCACCACCGCCCGTGTCTTCGTGAACCGCGTCTGGCAGGCCTACTTCGGCACCGGGCTTGTCGAGACTTCCGAAGACTTCGGCCGGCAGAGCGCGAAGCCATCGCATCCTGAGCTGCTCGACTGGCTCGCCTGCGAGTTCATGGAAGGCGGGGGGGCAGGGTCTGGCGTCTCGGGTCTAGGGTCTAGGGGGCGCAGCGAAGCGTCCCAGACTTCCGAACGCAAACCCCAGACCCTAGACGCCAGACCCTATCCCCTCCGTGCCGAGCCTTGGTCGGTTAAGAATCTGCACCGCCTCATCGTTCACTCCGCGACGTATCAGCAGTCCAGCCGCGTGACGCCGGAGTCGCTTACGAAGGATCCCTACAACCGCCTGCTCGCGCGCGGCCCGCGCTTCCGCGTGGACGCCGAGATCGTCCGCGACGTGGCCCTCGCCGCCAGCGGCCTGCTGAACCCGAAGGTCGGCGGGCGCAGCGTGATGCCCCCTGCTCCGGAATTCCTCTTCAAGCCGCCGGCCAGCTACGGCGACTTCCCGTGGGTGAGCGAGACGGGCGACGAGCGCTACCGCCGCGCCGTTTACACCTTCCGTCGCCGTTCGACGCCCTTCCCCGCGCTGCTGGTCTTCGATGCACCCGTGGGCGACTTCTCCTGCGTCCGCCGCCAGCGTTCCAACACGCCGCTCCAAGCGCTCACCACGCTCAACGAACCGATGTTCATGGAGGCCGCACAGGCCCTCGCCCTCCACGCGCTTCGCGACGGCGGCGCGTCGGACACGGACAAGATCACCTTCGCCTTCCGCCGCTGCACCGCCCGCGTGCCGACGAAGGACGAGCAGAAGGAACTCCTCTCACTGCTGACGAAACAGGAGCAACGCTTCACCGGCAGGGATGCGGACGCCTGGCAGCTTGCCGCCGCCGATCCAAAAAATCCCCCCGCATTGCCCGCCGCCGCCACGCCCGCGAAGCTCGCCGCGTGGACCGCCGTGTCGCGCGTGCTGCTGAACCTCGACGAGACGATTACGAAGGAGTGACGCCATGACCACGCAAGAACATCTGCACCGGGACTTCAAACGCAACCTCGCCCGCCGCTGGTTCCTGAAAGACTGCGGCGTGGGGCTGGGCTCCATCGCCCTCACCTCACTGCTCGGAGAGCGACGGGCGCAGGCGGCGAAGATGCCTTCCACCGAGCCGCTCGCGCCGCGACTGCCGCACTTCGCTCCGAAGGCCAAGCGGGTCATCTATCTCTTCATGGCCGGCGCGCCAAGCCACCTGGAGTTGTTCGACAACAAGCCCGCGCTCACCAAATACGACGGCACGCTGCCGCCCGCTGAATTGCTCAAGGGCTACCGCGCCGCGTTCATCAATCCGAACTCCGCGCTGCTCGGGCCGAAGTTCAAGTTTGCGAGGCATGGCCGGGCCGGCGCGGAGCTTTCCGAACTGCTGCCGCACCTGGCCACGGTTTCCGACGACCTGTGCTTCGTGAAGTCCATGGCCACCGACGCCTTCAACCACGCGCCCGGCCAGATCCTGATGAACACCGGCAACATGAACTTTGGCCGGCCCAGCCTCGGCGCGTGGACGCTCTACGGCCTGGGCAGCGAGGCCAACGACCTGCCCGGCTTCGTCGTCTTCAGCACCGGCCTCAAGGGCACCAGCGGCGGCGCGGGCAACTGGGGCGGCGGCTTCCTGCCGTCCACCTATCAGGGCGTCATGTTCCGCACGCAGGGCGAGCCGGTCCTCTACCTCTCGAATCCGCCCGGCGTGGACACCCGGCTCCAGCGCGACTCGCTCGACACGCTCAAGCGCCTCAACGAACGCCGCTACGTCGAGACCGGTGATCCCGAAATCGCCTCGCGCATCAACTCGTTTGAAATGGCCTTCCGCATGCAGGCCAGCGCGCCGGAACTGACGGACATTACGAAGGAACCCAAGCACATCCTCGACATGTATGGAGCCGGTCTGGGCAAGAGTTCCTACGCAAACTCCTGCCTGATGGCCCGCCGGCTCATCGAGCGCGGCGTGCGATTCGTGCAGATCTTCCACGAGGCATGGGACCATCACGGCGGCCTCGTCAGCGGCTTGAAAACGCAGTGCAAGCAAACCGACCAGCCCACCGCCGCGCTCATCCGCGACCTCAAGTCACGGGGCCTGCTGGACGACACGCTGGTCGTCTGGGGCGGCGAGTTCGGCCGCACTCCGATGGTGCAGGGCGGCACCAACGACGGCCGCGACCACCACCCGAACGCCTTCACCATGTGGCTTGCGGGCGGCGGCGTGAAAGCCGGTGTCACCGTCGGAGAGACGGATGATTTTGGCTTCAACGTCACCAAGGACCGCGTTCATGTCCACGACCTGCACGGCACCATGCTCCACCTGCTCGGCTTCGATCACACGCGGCTGAACTACAAGTTCCAGGGCTTGGACATGCGGCTGACCGGTGTGGAAGGCAGTGTGGTGGAGTCGTTGCTCGCCTGAGCGGTTCCGCCGGCGCGCGGACGGACGCCGCCCACTCCTTCACGCGACCTCAAGAATCACGGAGGCATTCTCCAGCCGGCGTGCGTCACTGATCACTTCACGACCAGAAAGCAGCCCTTTTCGGTCCACTTGTCCTG
>JBAYGL010000231.1:0-8197 GCA_041666725.1 Limisphaerales bacterium | reverse complement strand
TGAACCGGGGCGGAGCGCCGAGCATTGCTCGGCTTTGGGGCGTTCGTCGGCTCCTGCCGAGCAATGCTCGGCGCTCCGGTTCATGGAGAGGGCCGGGGTGAGGGGTTGGCCACGCCGGCGTGGGTGGCACACCCCTCATCCGGCCTGCGGCCACCTTCTCCCCTCGCTCCGCGAAGGGAGAAGGTGCAACCCGGCCACCGCTGCCAGTTCCACCAACCTTCACACGGAGTCGGTATCAGAACGGTGATTCCCCGCCGTCCTCGTGCGATTCGCCCATGTCGCTGAAATCGGTGCGCGGCAGCGGCGGGCGCAGGTTCCATTCCTCGCGCAGCTCCACGGGGATGTCGGCCAGAAAACGCGAGGGCTGCTGCATCGTCTCGCCGCCGCCCTGGATGAAGCGCATGAGCGGATGGCTGAGATACAGCTCGTCCTTCGCGCGCGTGACGGCCACGTAGAACAGCCGGCGCTCCTCCTCCTCGCCTTCGCCCGAGTCGATGGACCGCGAGGAGGGGA
This sequence comes from Limisphaerales bacterium, assembly GCA_041666725.1. Classification (GTDB taxonomy): domain Bacteria; phylum Verrucomicrobiota; class Verrucomicrobiia; order Limisphaerales; family SXTU01; genus SXTU01. Next base: position 7,684 of record JBAYGL010000231.1, on the reverse strand, counting down.
ACATCCCGTCGCAGAGCATGATGACGAACACGACGCGGAACTCGAGGCCCTTGGCCTGGTGGATCGAGGAGAGCTTGATCTTCTCGTGATCGTCTTCACGGGGCTTGTCTTCCTCGGCCTCGACGTTGGTGAGCAACGCGAGCTGCGTGAGGAAATCCTCCATCGTCGGGAACTGCCGGGCGAACGTGGCGAGCTGTTCCAGGTCTTCGAGCCGCTGGCGGAAGTTCGTGTAAGCCGCCTTGAGGTAATCCTCGTAGCCCGCCTCCAGCACCAGCCGGATCATGGCGTCGGTCTTCGCGCGGATCTCCGGCGCGCCGAGCTGCGCGATGGTGGCGGTGAACTGCGCCCACGCGGCGGCGGCTTTCTTCGGGACGCTCGACGAGATGCGCGCCAAAGACTTGGCGAGCCGTTCTCCCTCACCCCGGCCCTCTCCCGCTGGGAGAGGGGGGACGTCAGTCAGCGGTGGACTGGCAGTCGCCCGCTCGTCGTTCGTCACGCTCAAGCCACGCGGCAGCGCTGCCCCGCCGGACGCGGGGATGGAGCCGAGCGGCTCCAAACCATCGAACGCGTCCGAGGCCGCTCCCTCTCCCGGCGGGAGAGGGCCGGGGTGAGGGGGAACGGCAGCTTGGCCCACCGGCGTCCGTTCCGCCAATCCGCCATTCGCCATTCGCCATTCGCCACTGAACTTGTTCCACAACTTGTCCGCGCTCCTGCCGCCCACGCCGGGCATCATGCGCACAAGACGCTTGAAGCTGATCTCGTCGTGCGGATTGTGGACGAGCTTCAGGTAGGCGGCGACGTCCTTCACATGGGCCTGCTCGAAGAAACGGATGCCGCTGGTGATGGTGAAGGGAATGTTGCGGCGCGTGAGTTCCAGCTGCATCTCCAGCGCATGGAAGTGCGAGCGGTAGAGCACCGCCATCTCGTTCAACGGGATCCCCTCGTCGCGCAGCTCCAGCGCGCGCTGGGCGACGAACGAGGCCTGCTCGCCGGCGTCCATGCACGCGACGACGACGGGCTTCATGCCGGACGGGCGCGCGGCGGCCAGCACCTTCTGAAACTGGTGGATGTTCGGCGCGATGGCGGCGTTGGCGAAAGCGAGGATCTCCGGAGTGCTGCGGTAGTTGACCTCGATCTTGAAGGTCTGGCACCCGAAGTAGCGCTGCGGAAACTCGAGGATGTTTTTGAAGTTCGCCCCGCGCCACGCGTAGATGCTTTGCGCATCGTCGCCCACGACCATGAGGTTTTTGTGGACGGCGGCGAGGCGGTCGATGAGTTCGCCCTGGAGCGAGTTCGTGTCCTGATACTCGTCCACGAGGATGAACTGGAAGCGGCGCTGGTAGAGGTCGCGCAGGTCGGGGAAGTCGCGCAGGAGGGCGAGCCATTGCGTGAGCAGGTCGTCGAAATCCATCGCGTTGCTGGCCTGCCTGCGCGCGCGATAGCGGACGGCGATGTCCTCGATCTTGTCCGCAAGCGGCGCGAAGTGGTCGTAGTCCTGCGCGAGCGTCTCGGCGATGGAGCGGCGGGTGTTCAGCGCCATCGAGAAGATGTCGCCGAGCACGTCCGGCTTCGGGAAGCGCGTCTCCTTCACATCGATGCCCGCCGCGTCCACGCAGGCCTGGATGAGGTCCTTCGCGTCCTCGCGGTCCATGATGGTGAAGTCGGGCCGCCAGCCGAGCACCCCGGCGTGGCGGCGCAGGATGCGGTTGCCGACGGAGTGAAAGGTGCCGCCCCAGAGGTTCGAGATGTCGTTGCCGAGCAGGTCGCCGACGCGGCGCATCATTTCCTTCGCGGCCTTGTTCGTGAAGGTCAGCAGCAGGATGCGGTCGGGCGCGATGCCGTTTTCGATGAGCCAGGCGACGCGGTAGGTGAGCGTGCGGGTCTTGCCGGCGCCGGCGCCGGCGATGACGAGCGCCGGCCCCGGCTCGGCGGTGACGGCGGCGTATTGCTGGGCGTTGAGCTCTCGCGCGTAATCAATCTGCAGCTCCACCGGGGCGGAGAAGCGTTGCAGTTGATAGTCGCGCGACACGGCGGGATTCAACGGGCTGGGCGGGCGGGGGAGAAGGAAAAACCAACCCTGGCAGCAGGCGACGTCAGGAGTCCCGCCTTGAAGGAAGCACGCGCGGTCCTGAATCCAGTCAGAGACTCCTCACGTCGTGTCCTACTTGGCAACGACCACGGCAGGTTCCGCCGCCAGTCGCTTCGACCGCTCGATGTTGGCCTCGATGGCCGCGAGATAGGCGTTTGGACCGTCGGGATGGGGCTCATTGAGGAAGCGGTAGGCCCCCTGAAAATCCTTGTCGAGCTTGGGCAGCACGTATTTTTCCCAGAACATCGGCGTCATCTTCAGGAGATGCGCGGGGCTTTCGAAAATCTCCTTGGTGCCGCTGTAGCGGGCGGACTCGGCGAACTCGCCGAAGAGGATCGGCAGCTTGTCCACGTAATCGGCCGCCGCCATCTGGCCCACCAGATCGGCCGTGCCGATGCAGTAACCGATCGCGCGCTCCACCTCGCCCTGAAACGGGATGGCATCCAGCTTCACGTTGACGCCCGTGCAGCGGATCATGCGCATGACCACTCCCGTATCCTGGGTGGAGAAGCCCTTTTCGGTGAGGATCTGCTGGGCAAAGTTCACGCTGCGGCTGACGTGGATGAGGGTGTATTTCGCGCCCGTGCCTTCATTGTCCCCGCGCACCTTGAGGTAACCTGTGTCGTGCAGGAGGATGGCCAGCAGGCCCAGTTCAAACATCCGCTGCGACACCACCGGGGTGGCCCGCGCCCGCTGGCGGCCCCGGAGAATCAGGGCATAGCAGAGAGTGCCCTGCAACGTGTGCTCCAGATCGTGGTAGCGCGCGTCTATCGGCTGGTAGTCCCGGTAACGTCCCTCGAATGCGTCGACCGCCCAGGCAAACACCTTGGCGGGAAAATTCCGCTCCCCCTGCTCGAACATCTCGGCATACAGAGCCGTCACGGCGGCCAGGACGGCCGCCGGGCTTTTCGTGTCCACTGGCGGGAACATTGCCGGGGAGCCTAAGTAGGCGAAGCGATATTGCACGCAATTTTTTGAAGGGAAACTTTGCCCCGCAACGCTTGAAAGCAACGCCCAAAGCCGACGTTGTCGCCGCCCTCGTCCGTTGCCGGGCTGGCTGCCAGCCGTGCATTCCTCCCGGGTTCCAAGCAGCCACGATCACGCCACGCGGAAACCCCTACAGCAACTTGACGAACGCACCGGCCGAGGGCGACAGGGCGTGACGGCTGTTCCAGATCACACCGATTTGTCGTTGAATGCCGGGCTCGATCAGGGGAACAGCCCGGATCGTGCGCGGCATGTCCAGGGCACCGAGCTGTGGAACGATCGCAATTCCCAGCCCGGCTGCGACCAGCGCGCGGACCGTCTCCAGCTCGCCGCTCTCGCAGGCCACGCGCGGCTCAAACCCGGCTTCCCGGCAGGCGCTCAACGCGGTGTCGCGGGCCCGGCCCTTGTAGAAGACAAACGAGTCGGCAGAGAGCTCCTTCAACCGGATTTTCCGGCTCCGCGCCAGAGGATGAAGCTTCGGAAGAAGCACGACAAACCTCTCGGTCAACACGGTCCGCTGGACGCACCGGTCGCCGCCCACCGGGAGCTGTAGAAATCCCAGCTCCGCCTGGTGCGTCTCGACCAGCTCGGCCACGCCCTCCGAACTCTGCTCGATCAAGCGCATCTCGACACGGGGATGGAGCTTCCGGAAGCGCTGCACCAGACGCGGCAGCCAGCAGGCGCTCACGCTCGGAATCGTCGCGACCACCAGCCTTCCGCCACGCAGCTCGGCCACCTCGGCCACCGCGTGCCGGGCGGCCTCCGCCTGGGCCAGCAGCCCCTCCGCCCGCGGAAGCAGGGCCTCGCCCGCCGGTGTCAGACGGGTTTCCCTGCGGCCACGCACGAAAAGCGGGGCGCCCAGCTCGGACTCGAGGTTTTTCATCTGCTGGCTGAGCGCAGGCTGCGCAATGCGCAGGCGCTCCGCCGCCCGCGTGAAGTTCTTCTGCCGCGCGATCTCGAGAAAATAGGCGAGCTGGTAAAGTTCCATGGGCGGTGTTCCCGTCTGCGGATGAAGCGCAGGCGGAAGATTGTTCCGGCCTGTATCCCATGTTCCATTCGAATTTCCAATCGTCAGCATCCGAAAATACTCTTTTTCCTATCGTCGGGCAGCCGCTAGCCTCGGCGTCAATGAACCAGCCGACGATCGACCCGGTCAGGATGCTGCGCCCCCGCCGGCGCATCGAGGGTTTCTCCGCCATCCTCCTCCCGTTCCTCGCCAACGGTGACGTGGACTGGCCCGGTTTCACCGCTCACGTGCGCCGCACGGTGCAGGCGGGGCTCGGGCCGGCGGTGAACATGGACACCGGCTTCGGCAACCTCATCGACGACGCCACGAAACGCCGCGCGCTCGAAATCACGCAGATCGAATGCGCGGGTCGCAGCTACGTGGCCGGCGCGTTTGTCAGCGATCAACCCGGAGCGGCCTTCAACTTCGACGCCTACTCGCGGCAGATGACGGTGATCCAGCAGTTCGGCGGCACGCCCGTGATCTTCCAGAGTTACGGCCTTACGCAGCAGGACGATGACGCCATCGTGGCCGCCTACGCCAAGCTCGGTGCCGCCGGGAAGTTCGTGGGCTTTGAACTCGGCACGATGTTCGCGCCGTTCGGGAAGATTTACTCGCTCGAAGTCTATCGCGGCCTGATGGGCGTGAAGCAGTGCATCGGCGCGAAACACTCCTCGCTCCGCCGCGACCTCGAATGGCAGCGGCTCCAGCTCCGCGACGCCACGCGCCCCGACTTCCGCGTTTACACCGGCAACGACCTCGCCATCGACATGGTGATGTATGGCAGCGACTACCTGCTCGGCCTGAGCACCTTCGCGCCCGACGTCTTCGCCCGGCGCGACGCCGCGTGGGCGGCAGGCGACCCGGCGTTCTACGAACTCAACGATCTGCTGCAATACCTTGGCTTCCTCGCCTTCCGTCCACCCGTGCCGGCCTACAAGCACAGCGCCGCGATGTTCCTGAAGCTGCGCGGCTGGCTCGGCTGTGACGACACGCATCCGAAGTCCGCAAAGCGTCCCGAATCCGATCGCGAGATTCTCGCCGACATTGTGAAACGGCTGCCTGCGGACCTGTGAAAATGAAAACCCTGCTCACCCTTCTGCTCCTGGCTCCGCTTGCCGTCTCGCCCGCGGCTGACGCGAAGAAACCCGCCGCCTCACTCCGCGCCGGGGCCGCGGCGGTGGATGTCACCCCGAGGCAGTTTCCGCTGAACATGCCCGGCGGCTTCAGCGCAAATCCCGCCACCGGAGCACACGATCCGCTGCACTCCCGCGCACTTGTGCTGGACGACGGCAGGATCACGCTCGCGATGGTGGTGGTGGACACCCTCGGCCTCGCCAGCGAGACGACCGCCGATGCGAAGGCCATCGCCTCCCGGCGCACCGGCATTCCCGTGGACCGGATGCTCATTTCCGCCACGCACACGCACTCGGGGCCGTCATCGAATTCGCGGGAGAGCGACAAGAACGGATTCGCCTATCGCCAGTTGCTCGTCGAGGGAATCGCGGAATCGATCGTCCGCGCGCACGGCAAGCTCCGGCCGGCGGCAGTCGGCGCGGCGGCGCATCCGTTGCCGGAGGAAGTTTTCAACCGGCGCTGGTATCTCAAGCCCGGCAAGATGCCGCCCAACCCCTACGGCAAGCTCGACAAGGTGAAGATGAACCCCGGCACCGATGCCGCCACGCTCGAACGTCCCGCCGGTCCCACGGATCCCGACATCACGGTCCTGTCGGTCCAGGATGCGAAGCGCAAGCCGCTCGCGCTCTTCGCGAATTATTCCCTGCACTACGTCGGCGGCTCTCCGAAGGGCCTGATGTCCGCCGACTACTACGGCGAGTTCGCGCGCCTCATGCCCTCGCGGGTCCACGGCGACGATGACTTCGTGGCGATGATGTCCAACGGCACCTCGGGCGACATCAACAACATCCCGTTCCTCGTCAATCGCCCGCCGCGCGAGCCCTTCGAGCAGATCCGCCTCGTCGCCGCGAAGGCTGCGGACGCCGCGTGGCTGGCATGGCGCAAGATTGAGAAGCACGATGCCGGCGCGCAGCTCGGCATGATTCAGCGCGAAATCGCCCTGAAATATCGCCGGCCCACCGCAGACCAGGTCGCCGCCGCGCGCAAGGTCATCGCGGTCAGGGATCCTGCGGAAAAGGAAAAGCTCCCGCGCCTCGCCGATAATTACGCCCGCGGCACCATCGCCGCCGCCGAGCGCCATGAGGAGACTGTCACGGTGATCCTTCAGGCCATCCGCATCGGCGACTTCGCGGTGTGCGGCATTCCGTTCGAAACGTTCGTTGAGATCGGACTTGAGTTGAAGCAGCGCAGTCCGCTGCCACGCACGATGGTCATCGGCCTCGCCAACGCGCGCCACGGCTATCTCCCGACGCCCGAGCACCACCAGCTCGGCGGCTACGAAACGTGGCTCGGCACGAACGTCGTGCAGGAGGATGCCTCGGTGATCATCGTCAGGAACCTGCTCGAAATGCTGGGCGAACTCGCGAAGGCGAATTGAGGCCCGGCATCCCGGCCGCGTGTCACCCGTTGTGAATGTCGCCCCGAGTGAACCTCGTTAACTCATCAGCCACCACGTGAAAGCCAGCGCTCCCATCGGCCTCATCGGCCTCGGCCTGGTCGGCGGTGCGCTTGCCGGGCGGCTGCAACGGGCGCGCTTCCGCGTCGTGGGCTTCGATGTGGACGCGGCGCAGAGGTGGGCGCTCGGGAAACTCGGCGGACATCCGGCCGGGTCCGCCGCCGAAGTCTTCGCCGCGTGCGACCGCGTGCTGCTCTCGCTGCCGAACTCGAACGTGGTCGAATCCGTTCTGCGCGGGGCTGCGCCGCAGGTTCGCCGCGGGTTGCGCATCATTGACACCACCACCGGCGATCCGGATGCCACCGCACGGCTCGGAGCGGGGCTCGCGCGTCGTGGCGTGCGCTACCTCGACGCCACCATCGTCGGCTCCAGCGCGCAGGTGCGCGCGGGCGACGTGCTGATGCTTGTTGGCGGGAGGCGTGCGGACTTCGTCGCCGCACGCGATGTGTTCGCCACGTTCGCGAAGCAGTCGTTTCACACCGGCCCGTGCGGCAGCGGAGCGCGGATGAAGCTCGTGGTGAATCTCGTGCTCGGCCTCAACCGCGCCGTGCTGGCGGAAGGACTGGCCTTCGCCAGGAGCCTCGGCGTTTCGCAAAAGGACGCGCTCAAAATCCTGAAGGCCGGCGCGGCCTATTCGCGGATCATGGACACCAAGGGCGGGAAGATGATCGCGCAGGACTTTACGCCGCAGGCAAAACTCTCGCAGCATCTGAAGGACGTGCGGCTCATGCTGGCCGCCAGTTCGATTCCGCTGCCGCTGAGCAGGACCCACCGCAAGCTGCTCGAAAAGGCCGAGGCCCTCGGCTTCGGCGAGGCGGACAACAGCGCCATCATCGAGGCGTTCTTCAATCCGTGAGTGCCGCCCAACGATACCTCGTCCTCGTCACCGCGTTTCTTGCGCTCGTGTTTGATGGCGTGGAACTGGGCCTGATGCCCGTGGCGTCGCTCTCGGTGTCGAAGAGCCTGCTGGGAGCCGCCTTCACGCCGGAACTCGGCGGCGAGTGGTTTG
>JBAYGL010000230.1:0-8263 GCA_041666725.1 Limisphaerales bacterium | reverse complement strand
TCGCTACCACCTCACATCATGCCCAAAGAATTGAAACCCTCACCGACAGCTGCGCGACACCAGCACGCGGCACGCCCCCCTGCCAAGAGCCGCAACCGGCTCCGCGAGCCTTATGACCCGCTGCGTGAGATATGGATTGAAGCTCGCGCGGAAAAGGAACGGTGGAGGGCCGACAACAAACCCGGAGCACACGCTTCGGAGTTGCACAAGTGGGTATGGGCGAGATTGACGGGCTCAGAATGGGGGTTGTCCCTATTCCAACCGGAACCTCGTTCGACCTGGGTTGACTATGCTCCCGACGAGATAGCCCAGGCCGCAAAGGAACTACTCGGTTTCCTAGAACAGCTCCCGCAGGAGCAATCCACCGTTACGCTCGATGTCTTGGCAGGCATAGCGACCGACGCGACCATCATACTCAGCCGAATTGCAAAGACCGCCCCTCAAGTGCTGGTTCCCGTGGCGAAGAATCGGATTCTTTGGCCTGTGCTTGCCAGCAGGTTGAAGGGCTTCGGCGATGACGCAAAGCAAGTCGCCAAGGACGTTGGTTTAGGGGCTTCGCCAGTGTTCTCCGCTGACCTGCTGAGGCTGAAAACCTTCCGCGCTGACTCCACTGCGACCCGGAAGGCGGTGGAACTTATCATCGCGATTGAGAGCCAACGTGACCCTGCACGCTATCATTTCAGGCAGCCAGCGGAGTGGGAAAGGCGCGCACGGAAGGTGGAACCCTTCTCGGCGAAAACTTGGCCGGTTTGGTTTGAAATCGCGTGGCTGAAAGTCTTGGACGACAACGACGGCAAACCGCAGGACTCCGAGGAGTTGCGCCCGCTCGGAATTGGGCGAGCCAAGCGAGAAATGAAGCGCCATGACCGAAGCGCCGCCGCCGCGCGCAGGTATCCCGGTTCGGAGCGGTATGGAATCAAAGAGCGGCTTGAGGCCGCGTTTGAGTCCTTGTCAGGCGCTCGAAAGCAGTCCCCCCGGACCTCCGGCCTGAGTCCGAAATTGCAGGAAAGAACCGGCCCGCGACGCTAAGATTCCCCGTCGGTTCATGTCCCCATCAAATCTCAGATTTGATGGGGATGCGGTTTTTCGTGCAGGCCCGAGCATGGGCACGCATGAATGAACTTCAAAGAGCAAGTCTGGGCCGCTTGGTAGATGCCAAGGGCCTCCTCGAAACCCTCTTCGCCGACGGCTGCCGCCCTTCCCTGCGGTGGCTTCGCACTCAGCAGAAGCGAAAGGCCATCCCCAGCGTCCGCATCGGGCGGCTTGTCTTCTTCGACCCCGACGCCACGCGCGCGGCGTTGAGCAAGGGGAGGGGCGGGAAATGAGCCGCTACGCCCTCCGATGGTCCCGCTGCTCCGGCAGCACTCGCCGCCTTATCGAGCGCATATTGGAGCGCGGTTGGGAGCCTGGCTTGCCCCTCCGCAACTACTGGCCGAACCGTAAGCGCCGGGCGGGAGGTGGACAGTGAACCCGCTTGAACGCGCCCGTGCCTACCTGGCTTGCGTCCCCGGTGCAGTATCCGGGGCTGGCGGTCACAAAACCACGTTCTATGCCGCGTGCTTGCTTGTGCAGGGCTTTAACCTGACGACCGCAGAAGCGCTGCCGCTCCTGCTGGACTGGAACGCCTCATGTCAGCCGCCTTGGAGCGAGGCCGACTTGCGGCACAAGCTCGCCGACGCCGACAAGTCCGCGTCCACGAAACCGAGCGGCTACCTGTTGGGCAGCAATGACGGATGGACCTCACCCCGGCCCGCAAAGCGGTTCACCCCCTCGCGCATCGAGGCAACCCATGCCTGCGCCGACGAGGACGCGGCAAAGGCAGCGCAACGCTGCAACTGGCCCCGGTTTGAATCGCCGCACGAGCATGAGCACGCATTGTCCGCTCTGGCGAAGCTCCGGCACGTCTCCCTTGAAGGCGTCAAGCTCATGGCCGGGCGCAGCCTGCTCTTCTTTGCCGGGTGGAAGGACAAGCCTGCGTTCATGGTGACGGACGGCGAGCGGATCAACGCCCAAGCCCGGCGCATGGATGGTAAGAAGTGGGAAGGCATTGACGCGAAGGCCCAGACGCTCCCCGGCTCGCGCGCCGCATGGCCCATTGGCGCGCGGGAAAGCCTGCCCTTCCCCGTCGTCCTGCTCTGCGAGGGCGTGGACATCCTCGCCGCTCACCACTTCATTTACTGCCACAAGCGCGAGGCGGACACCGCCGCCGTCGCCATACTGGGGTCATCAAACTCTATTCCCGCCGATGCTCTCCCGCTCTTTGCTGGCAAGCGTGTCCGCATCATGGCCCACGCCGATGAAGCTGGACGCCCCGCCGCCCAAAAATGGGCGGAGCAGCTCGCCAGCGTCGGCGCAACCGTGGACGCGGCGGACTTCACCGGCCTGCTCATGGCCGACGGCTCACCCGTGAAGGACTTGAACGATTGCACCCGCCTTGAACCAAAACAAACCGACGAACTCGACACCCTGATTCCCAATGAAAACCTACAACCCGCTTGAAAGTAAAAGCGCGGGTGGCCTGCCAGCCACACCGCGCGAGACTAAGACTGTTGACACCTCGACAATAACCACAAATACCACCCCGGCGCAAGCGGACAGTGGCCCGCCGGACTTGGAGCCGGGCGAGTTTCCCCTCCACGCACTCAGTCCCACACTGCGCGCCATCGCGCAGGACTTGGCGCACGTCCACCGCGTCCCGGTGCAACTTCCCGCCATGTGCGCCGTGGGCATCGTCAGCGGCGCGCTGGGCAACGCCTTCACGCTCACCGGAGCCGTGGACGGCCAAGTATGCCACGGCAACCTTTACGTGATTCCCGCCGCCCCGAAGTCCTCCGGCAAGGGCAGCGTGGCGAACGCACTCGTGCGTCCATTGCTCGAAGCCTCCGGTGAACTCGAAGTGGCCTTCAAGCAACGACAACTTCCCAAGCTGAGGACGGACAAAGCCATCCTCGAAAAGAGCGTGGGCATAATGGTGAATGCACTTGCCAGCGGCCAGACCGGCAGGGGCAAAGAGAAGCAGCCAATGGGCGAAGCACAGAAGGATAAAACACGGCGCGAGCTGGATGCTGCTCACGCAGAACTCGAAAGGATTGCGCCGCTAGTGGACGCCATGCCGACGTATTACGTCGGCAACGCCACTAGCGAAGCGATGGCCGCGCAGTTCAAGCGGAACAACCTCGGCTTGTTTTGCTATTCTGCCGAGGCGGGTGAAACCGTCCGCGTCCTCATGGGCAAGTATCGCGGCGACGGGAAGGCGGATTACGACCTCGCTTTGAGCGGCTACAGCGTGGAGCCGTGGCGGAGCGACCGCATCGGGCGCGGCGTCTGCCAGATAACCCCATGCCTCGCCATGCTCCTGCTGGTGCAACCTTGCATCCTTCGCGAACTTATGGGCGACGAAGAAGCCTTCGAGCGTGGACTGACGGCGCGCACACTCCCGTTTATCGTGGAAACGGAGCCACTCGAAGACGACGGCCTCACACGGCGCGTGAGTGAGCAGGCGGAGGCAGCATGGAGCCACCTCATTCGCAACATACTCGCGCGCCGCGATGCCCTCGCCGGGAACCCGCACCGCATCGTTTGCACGCTCGAAGCCCGCGAAGTCTTCCGACAGTTCCACAACGAAAGTGTGCGGCTCCGGCGCGGCGGCTTTCGGGACATAGAAGCGGAGCTTGGCCGCTGGCGGGAGAACGCCGTCCGGCTCGGCATCGGGCTATGCGTGGCTGACAACCTCGAAGCTCACGAGATCACCGGCGAGCAAGCCTCGCGTGCGGTTGAAATCATGCGCTGGTGCGCCCGCTCTGCGCTCCAAGTCACCAATGCCGCGCGAATGGACAAGCGAGGAAAGCGCGCGGATGAACTCCATGTCCTTCTCGCCGGCAAGTCGGGCGGCAAGGAAACCGTTCGCAATCTCGAAAAGAGCCACGGATTCAAGCCGGAGGAGGTCCACACTCTTGCCTGGCAATTCCCGGAGCGGTTCACCGTGGAGCGGGTGGAAACGGGTGGACGCCCCAGCGAAGTCCTCCGACTCGCACAGCTCGCGCGCTGCTAACCTTGCCCGAACAAAACCCCCAGAACTCCCAGAAGCACGCATTTTGGGAGTATTGGGGGTATTGTCAGGGACACGACAAGGGAATCTCTTCCACGCCTGCCACCACCAACTCGTGCGGCGGTGGCAACGGCGGCAGGCAGGAACTCCGACCGGAAACACCTTGCTTGCTACCTGGAGCAGCGGAGGCAACACTCAAAGGCGAGGTTATGATGAGGATGCCCGGCAATCTTTGGTGCTTTCTGGTTACGCTGCTCTTGTTGGCTGCGTCGGCGGACAGCCAAACCCCCGCTAATATGGCGCTGATCCCTGCGGGGTCGTTCCAGATGGGCGATACTTTCACTGGAGGGAGCAGCGGCGAACTTCCCGTCCACAGCGTTTATGTCAGTGCGTTTTACATGGATCAGTATGAGGTGACGAAGGCGCTGTGGGACGAGGTGAAGGCATGGAATGGGGGCAATGGTTATGCCTATGACAACACCGGGTCTGGGAAAGCCCCGACTCATCCGGTGCATACGGTGAGCTGGTTTGACATGGTGAAGTGGTGCAATGCGCGGTCGGAGAAGGATGGGCGGGTGCCGGTGTATTACACGGATGCTGGTTTCACGCAGGTCTATAAGACGGGGCAGGTGACACCTTATCCGAATTGGATGGCCAATGGGTATCGTTTGCCGACCGAGGCTGAGTGGGAGAAAGCGGCACGGGGCGGGGCTACCGGACATCGTTTCCCTTGGTCGGATACGGACACCATCAACCAGAGCCGGGCCAACTATGACAGCTACTGGTCTAATGGGGTGCCTTTTTATGCTTACGATGTGAATTCAACCAGCGGTTATCACCCAACATTTAACGCTGGGGCTTCTCCCTACACCAGTCCGGTAGGCTATTTTGCGCCGAATGGTTACGGACTTTACGACATGGCTGGGAATGTGTGGGAGCGGTGCTGGGATTGGTATGGGTCGTATTCGAGCGGATTTCAAATCAACCCGAGTGGAGCCATATCAGGCTTGAACCGTGTGCAACGAGGGGGCAGTTCGGGTAGCGGCGCGGATTGCCGGACTGCGCTTCGTGGGGACAGCAACCCGGCGGACGGTTATTTCACCATAGGGTTCCGTTCTGTTCTGTCGGAAGCCGCATCGCCGGGCATCGGTGTCACAGTTACCACGGCCAAAGTGGGCGACAACCTGTGGCTGCTCTGGCCTAATCCGGGGGCAGCATACCGAGTGGAATCGGCGTTGAGTTTGTCACCCCCGGCTTTGTGGAGCACCGAAGCGGCCAGCCTTCAAACCAACGGCGACACCATCAGCCTTACCGTTCCCCTGTCTGGTGCGCGGAAACTCTTCCGTCTTGCGAAGCCTTAGCGGTTCGCTGCTGCAATCTCGCGAGGCTGTCCCGCAGGCCGCCGCGCTGCGTCAAGCCACTAGACTTGGTCCGCATTTTTGCGCGGCGGAATCCATCCCAGAAAATCGGCCATCTCCTTCGGTGCGTCGCCGTGCCAGACGCGATGCACGAGCCAGATCAAACGCATGGCAGCTCCAGACGGCTGCCGCTCGCCACTCCGCCACTTCCGCAACGTGCTGCGGCTGCAAGCGAGCGTTGCGAGAAGCTCCGCCTCCGTGGACTTTTGCAGCAGATCGTTCAGAAGCTTGCCCGGTTGCGGGGCGTTCGCCGAATGCCGCCGCGTCATCGCCACCGTCATCGTGAGCAGTTCGCGCATCAGGCCGGACGTGCGCCAACTCCTGCGCTTCCTCGGCCTTTCGGTTTTCTCAGTTGAATTCACGCCCACAGAGTAGCACGAACTCCCCGCGCATACCTCCGAAAGCTGGAACTGCAACGCCTTCACCTGCGACCGGGTGCCGTGAAGCCTGCGCGGCTGTGAGATTACCAGAATAGCCTGTGCTTGGTGTAGGACACACTACTCTGGTTTTTTGGCGTCTTTTGCTACCGGACGCACAACTACATATTCATATACTCCGGCAAAACCAAAGGTAAGCAGTAAAACCGAAATGCCATGGATGTTGTATTGTCCGATGAGCCAGATGTTAAACAGTAAAACGGCTCCACCAATCAAACGAAGTTTCGTTGCCTTTTTCATGTGCGATATGTTTTTAGAAAACACCTAGACCTTATGGCTGTGCAACGTGGGTGATTGGCTGTGTTTGTATGGGTTGCCTACACTCCTTACTTCAATTTCAATAGCTGTAGCGTCATCATGATGGGTGTGGCAAATATGAGGGTAGCCACTGCTCCGACGAAGAACGCGGCTAGGACTTCCCAAAAACCCAGCATCCTTCCAAGCATTTCGTGATTGTAGGCCAGCATGAGCACCCAAGGCATTCCATAGACTGGAACCGTCGCGATGGATGGGTTTATCAGGATGTTGGGTTCGAACCAGAACACTATCACTCCCCATATCCCAGAAATCAGGCACTGAACCCATGAGACTTCCGATCCAGTGAGAATCGTTTTTCCACACTTTTGACAATGTTCAAACCGGGGGCAGTGCTTGCGGAAAACGTTCACCTCAGAGCAGTGCGTGCAAGTAAAAACCTTCTCACAACAGGGGCAGTAGAGTTTCGTCGGCCATCGATTGTTCCCGACCAAGCGAAGTCGTTCATGGCAGCGTTCACAGGCCTTGGTTTCGTCTTGGTCCATGCCGCAGCATAATCAGTCCACATTTGCCCGTTCAACGCCAAACAGCCTGCGCTTGGAGCAAACCCTCATCAGAATCCGAAAGAGGGCATACTGCTCCGCCACAAAGACCCGCCGGCACCCCCAAGCTCACCCCCGGAACCATGCTCCACGTTCGGGCGCGGCAGCCGCTTCCGCGCGCTTCAGTTCATCGGTCCGCCCCTCCGCAACAGGCAGGGCCATGATGCACAGCCGGCGGACTGACTTGGCCAGAGGCGACAAAGGAAAAGCCCCGCCGGGCGATGGCGGGCCGTTCTGTGTCTGCCAGTGCGGTCAGAGCGCAGCGATCTCGTCCCGGTATTTCCGCGCGTCCAGAACGTCTTCGAGCAAGTCGGCCCGGTGCTCTGATTGCGCCCGTCGAGGAACCCTTGCGCGAGGTAGCCCAGCGCAACGCCAACCTCAACCTCACACTCATCCGCGAAGGCTTGCCAAGCTCCGGGGTGATCGGAACCGGATTTGTCGGGTGGAATGGCAAATTAGCCGCGCAGAGGCTCAGGATTTGCCACAGGATTTGCCAGAACCGTGCTTTTCGCGTCCTCCCGCTTCCCGTGGCTGCATCTGGATACATTTCGGCCTAAAAAGGCTGGAGGTGAATAAAACCCTTATTCCATAGGAGTTTTGTGCGCTTCCTTGGGCTTTTGAAGTGGTGCCAGAGGCAGGAATTGAACCTGCGACCAAAGGCTTATGAGTCCTCTGCTCTACCCCTGAGCTACTCTGGCAAAACCGGCTTGTCTGCAATGATCCACAAACAAATCGAACCGATTTGAAACCGGCTCTCGTCACCCGAATTTGTCACCCCGTGGCTCAGGGATGCTTTCAAACATCCTCAACCAGTCAGGAAGGCCAGCTTCGCTGGCGCTCAACAAAGTCGGCGAGAACCATTACCGTCGCGACTCGACCGAGACACATTACGCGCTCATCAAAAGAGCGGGCAAGCAGTTTCGCCGCCCGCTCAAGACAACCGGCGGGAAGCTGCCGGGCATCGCATGGGCGAACCACGCCAGCAAACCGGGAACCGCTCCTCAGATGAAGATGCCAGCGTGAGACGATGAGGCCCGCTCTGGCAGGGAGGGCACCGAACAGAGTTGGGAGGATTTTTGTTCGCTCTGGCCAATAAATAATGGCAGCCCGGAAACGCGCTTGGCACCTGCCGATGCAGGCGTAGAGTCAGGCCCGTCAACTCGACACAACGGCAATCCTCCCTGAGTCGCGCAGCGTTCAGGAGGCAAATTCCTGTCAGTCATGAAACCAAACTTGCTGAGGCTGCTTCTTGTCATTTCAGTCGTGACGTTCAGCGCGTTCGCGGAGACCTCCAAGGAATGGCAGGAGCGCACACGGCTGGCGGGGCGGTTGGACATCGGCGAATCCGCGCCGGACTGGCTGGTGGATTCGGAGTCCTACGTCATCGGCTACAACCCGGACGACTGGGATGCGCTGGCGCAGTCGAAGGTCGCGTTCATCACGCACTGCCCGGTCAACCGCGAGTTCTTTCAGCGGTGTCACGCGCTGGGCATCCGCTGCTTC
>JBAYGL010000229.1:0-8296 GCA_041666725.1 Limisphaerales bacterium | reverse complement strand
CGAGGTCGTCAATCAGGATGAAGACGAAGTTGAGCTTGGCGGCCGGCGCGGCGGCCGGAAGAGACAGTGATAGCGCGGAAAACGCGCACGCCAGTGCGAAGCGGAGCAAGATGACAGGTGAGTTCACGGGACGAATCGTGTCCAAGGCCGCGTGTGAAGACAAGCGCCCGATGCAGCACGGGACGATCAAAATTATTTTCAACCGGACGCGGATGGCTACTGTCCCCGCATGTCGTCAACGTCCGCCTGGTTCCGCGTCCTCGCGCTGCTCGCCCTGCCCTGCCTGCAGCTTGCGACGGCCCAGCACTCCACCAACGCCGCCGCCGAAACCGATCTCAAGAAGCTCCAGCTCGCCCCCGGCCTGAAGCTTGAACTCGTCGCCGCCGAGCCGCTGCTGCTGAACCCGGTCGCCTTCAGCATGGATGAGCGCGGGCGCTTCTTCATCGCCGAGACCCATCGCTACAAGAGTTCCATCTTCGACATCACGCAGCACGTGCCGTGGCTGCTCGACGACATGAGCTGCCGCACCGTCGCAGATCGCGAGGCGCTGCTGCACCGGCTCTTCCCCGGCACGAACTTCACCGTGTTGACCAACGTTTCCGAAATCGTCCGCCTCGTCGAAGACACCGACGGCGATGGTCGTGCGGACAAGTCCACGGTCCTCGCCGACGGTTTCAACGGCGCGACAGCCGGAACCGCCGCCGGCATCCTCGCGCGGAAGGGGGAAGCGTGGTTCACCTGCATTCCGGACCTGTGGAAAGTTTCGGGTTTGGGGTTTGGCGCTTCGGGTTCCGCGTCCCAGCCCACCGTGGCGTCCCCTGCCAACTCGAAACCCAAAACTCCAAACCCGAAACAATCCCTCGCCTCCGGCCTTGGCGTCCACATTTCCGTC
This sequence comes from Limisphaerales bacterium, assembly GCA_041666725.1. GTDB lineage: Bacteria > Verrucomicrobiota > Verrucomicrobiia > Limisphaerales > SXTU01 > SXTU01. The sequence goes on along the minus strand of JBAYGL010000229.1, from coordinate 7,404 downwards.
TCCGGCCACGATCTGCATGGTCTCGCCTTTGGTCCGGACGGGCGGATCTACTTCAGCATCGGCGACCGCGGGTTTGAGCTGCGGCCTGGCATGAAGCATCCCGGATTCAGCGCGGATTACCTCCGGCGCATCGCCCCGGACACCGGCGCGGTCTTCCGCTGCCAGCCCGACGGCTCCGACCTGGAGGTCTTCTGCATCGGCATGCGCAACCCGCAGTGCCTGGCCTTCGACGCGCTTGGCAACCTCTTCACCGTGGACAACGACACCGCCGGGCCGGACAAGTGCCGGCTGCTTCATCTCGTCGAAGGCGGCGACTACGGCTGGCGCATGAGCTACCAGCACATGAAGAACTTCGGCCCGTGGGTGACAGAAGAGCTGTGGCGCGGCGGCGCGGGCGACATCCTCCCGTGGAGCGGCGACGTCGCCCAGGGCCCTGCTGGATTCGCCTTCTATCCCGGCACCGGCCTGCCCGACCGCTACACCAACCACTTCTTCATCTGCGATTTCCCCGGCACCGTGTGGAGCTTCGACGTGAAGCCGCGCGGCGCGAGCTTCGAGCTAAACAAGCGCGAGAAACTCCTCTGGAACGTCATGCCCACGCACGTCGCCTTCGGCCCCGACAGCGCCCTCTACGTGAGCGACTGGGTGGGCGGCTGGGGCCTGCCGGACAAGGGCCGCATCTACCGCATCAGCGATCCCGCGCAAGCCGGCAGCGCGAAGCTGGCGGAAGTGAAGCGGCTGCTGGGCGAAGGACCAGACTGGAAGAGTCCCCAGAGCATCTCGAAGTTTTTATTGCATCCCGACAAGCGCCTGCGTGACGAGGTGACCTCGAAGCTTTGGCAGGATGCAAGGCTCAGAAGCCCGGTCTCGGAAATCGAAAACCGAGTCGATGCGAGGAAACTTACACTCAACCGGGGCGCATCTAAAAAGCCTCTCTCACCCGAGCAGATGCTGGCAGAGGCAAAGACGCCGGAAGATCAGTTTATTCTCACGACGATTCTCCGTCGCGAAGGCCGGAAAGACAGCGTCCAGGCGGTTGTCCAGATGCTTCGCGCCAACGCCGATGCCGACCCCTACCTCACCCACGCCGGCATGATGGCTTTGCTCGGCATCGATGAATTCGACACCATCGAGCGTGCCGCACGGGACAGGTCGCCCGCCGTGCGTCGAGCCGCGATGCTGTGCATGCAGCGGTTGCTGCGTCCGGAAATCGCCCGGTTCCTCCGCGATCCCGACCCGCGTCTCGTCCTCGAAGCCGCCCGCGCCATCAACGACGCCGGCATCGAACCCGCCTACCCCGCCCTCGCCGCGCTCCTCGACCCCGGTAGGAGACGACGTGAGGAGTCTCTAACTTCCTCCCCAGACGCCAAACCCCAGACCCCAGACGCTAATCAGAGACTCCTTACGTCGTCTCCTACGGAGCCTTTGCTGCGTCGCGTCTTGAACGCCCACTACCGCCTCGGCCACGCGACCAACGCACAGGCCCTCGCCACCTTCGCCGCGAACACCAACTCCTCCGATGCTCTCCGCGCCGAAGCCCTCTTCCTCCTCGGCGCGTGGGAAGTCCGGGCCGCCAGTCCTGGCAGCGTTCCGGAAAAAATCGTCAGCGTGGACGGCCACGGCTCCACGCCGCTCGTGAACCCGGAGAACTGGCCTGCCTGGTTCGACCGCGTCTGCGGCCTCTGGCGGCCCCTCCCGCCGCGCCCAGCCAGCCCCGCCCGCGACGCGCTACGCCCGCGCCTCGCGAGCCTGCTCGCACCTCAGGCAGGACGGGCTGCCAGCCTCCCATCCACTGCGCCGCCGGTCGGCCAATCAGCCAAGGCGAAAGATGGAAAGTCAGGAGGCACGCCTGACCCACGTTACGCTCCCCAGCTGGCCGCCATTGCCGCCGTGGAAAAGCTCGCCCTCACCGAAGCGGCTTCGGATCTCGCCGTTCTGGTAAAGGACGCAGCTCAGTTCACGCCAGTCCGCGTTGCCGCGCTGCGCACGCTCGGGAGTTCCGGGTTCAAGGTTCAAAGTTCAAAGTTGCTCTCCGACTCCGTCACCCTGGCGCTCTCGGACTCCGACACCTCCGTCCGGCGCGAAGCCGTGAAGCTCGCTGCCGTCGGCAATCCCACCACCGCCGTGCCCCTGTTGGAACGCATCCTCGCCACCGAGAAAGACCCGCGCCTCGGCCAGGCCGCGCTCAATGCCCTCGGCGATCTGCCCGGTGCATCCGCCGACAGCGTCCTCGCCCGCCAGCTAGCGTTGCTCACTGACGGCAAGCTCGCGCCCGGATTGAAACTGGAGCTGCTCGAAGCCGCCGCCAAACGGACGTCAGCCGCCGTCACCACGCCGCTTCAGCAGTTCAACTCCTCGCTGCCCAAGGACGACGCCCTGGCCGTCTTCCGTCCCGCACTGGCTGGAGGCGATGCCGCCGAGGGAAAACGCACCTTCCACGAGCATGTCGGTGTGCAGTGCCTGCGCTGCCACGCCATTCGCGGGATCGGCGGCACCGTTGGTCCCGACCTTGCCGGCGTGGGCAAGCGGCTCACGCGTGAGCAGCTTCTGGAGAGCATCGTCTTCCCGAACAAAACCATCGCCGTGGGTTTCGAAAACGCGACGCTCGTGCTCAATGGCGGAGCCAACCACAGCGGGCTTGTGAAATCCGAGACGGTCACCGAACTCGTGCTGGACTCGCCCGAGGACGGCAGGCTGACACTGAAGAAGGCCGACATTGAAAAGCGTCTCCGCAGCCTTTCCGCGATGCCCGAGGGGCTGGACAAAATGGTGACGCGCCGCGAGCTGCGGGATTTGGTGGAATATCTGGGCGGATTGAAGTGACCGCCCCCGTAGTCGCAGGCTTCAGCCTGCGCGGGGCGCGTCTTGATGCGCCCGCCTGCGTGTCGAAGATGAAACGAGATTCGCAACCTCAAGGTTGCGACTACATGCCGTTCCGCCAAAAAAGGAATCGCCCGTCCTCTTCCGATTCTCCATAGTCCGCGCACATGAAGTCCATGACGGGCTACGGGCGCGGCGAGTGTGCACGGGACGGCCTCAAGGTCACGGTGGAGCTCAGCTCGGTGAACCGGAAGTCCGGCGAAATCACCCTGAACCTTCCGCGCGACCTCGAACCTCTCGAAGCGCAGGTGCGCGACGAAATCAACAAACGCATCTCACGCGGACGGCTCAACGTGCGCGTGGCCGTCCACGCGGGCACGGATGCCGGGACCGCCGCGCAGGTCAACACCGCGCTGGCCAGGGCGTATGCACAGGAGTTTTCCAAACTTGCGCAGGAGCTGAAGCTTGAAGGCGGCGTGACGCTCGAAGCTTTGATGCGCGCCCCCGGCGTGCTGGAGGCCGGCGACGAGGCGACGGATGCGGAGAGTTTCTGGCCGCCGGTGCAGGCCGCGTTGCAGCAGGGCCTCGACTCACTTGTGAAGATGCGGGAACGCGAAGGCGACCACCTGGCGAAGGATCTGGCCTCCCGCATCGAGCTGATTCGCGCCGCCGCCGGGCGCATCGGAACGCAGGCCCCGCTCGTGCAGCAGCAGTTCCGGGCACGCCTGATGGAGCGCATCAAGCAGGCCGGGCTGGAGGGCATCGCGGCGGATGACGAGCGGATGTTGAAGGAAGTAGTGCTCTTTGCCGACCGCTCGGACATCACGGAGGAGCTGACGCGGCTGCAAAGCCACTTCCAGCAGTTTGCCGACTGCCTGAAATCCAGGGAGCCGGTCGGGCGCACGCTGGATTTCCTCTCGCAGGAGATGAACCGCGAGATCAACACCATCGGCTCCAAGGCGCAGGATGCGGTCATCTCGCGCGAGGTCGTGACGGTGAAGGCGGAGCTGGAGCGGTTCCGTGAACAGGTGCAGAACGTGGAATGAACCCAAGAGATTTTCTTTCGAGATGAGCCAGAAGAACAACACCCTCCTGATCGTGCTCTCCGCCCCGTCCGGGGGAGGAAAAACAACGTTGTGTGAGCAGATGCTCCGAAACAACCCGAACATCAGCCGCGCCGTGACCTGCACCACGCGCGCCCCGCGTGAAGGTGAGCGGGACGGCGTGGACTACTACTTTCTGACGGCGGAGGATTTCCTGAAGCGCGTGCAGGCGGGGAACTTCCTCGAACACGCGACGGTTTACGGAAACAGCTACGGAACCTTGAAGTCCGAGGTGCTCGGCAAGCTGCGGGCGGGGAAGGACGTGTTGCTGGCGGTGGACGTGCAGGGCGCGGCGGCCATCCGGACGCAGGGGGAGCAGGAGGACGAACTGGCCCGGGCGCTGGTCGAGGTCTTTCTCACCCCGGAGTCGCTGACAGTCCTGGAAAAACGGCTCAAGAAGCGCGGCAAGGACGCGCCGGATGCCATCAAGAAACGCCTGGCCGTGGCACGGCAGGAGATTGCGCAGTGGAAACACTTCGACTATCTGCTCATCAGCACCAGCATCCCGGAGGACGTGCGCCGGATGCAGGCCATTTACGACGCGGAAAAAATGCGGCAACCTCGCTCCACGGCCCCCGAGTTATGAGCAAAACAACCCAGCCCAGGCGCGCCCCGGTCACGTCCGGCCGCAACGTCGTGCTCGGGGTGACCGGCTCCATCGCGGCCTTCAAGGCGGCGGACGTGTGCAGCCAGCTGGTGAAGCAGGGATGCGACGTGCGGGTGGTGATGACGGCGGACGCGCAGAAGTTCATCACTCCCCTGCCCTTCAAGACGCTTTCACGACACGCCGTGGTCACGGGTTTGTATGACGAGGAGGAGGGCTGGAAACCGACACACATCCAGCTCGCGGATGAAGCGGGCCTGCTGCTCATCGCGCCCGCCACGGCAAACTGTCTCGCGAAGCTGGCCCACGGACTGGCGGATGATGCGTTGAGCTGCATCGCCCTGGCCCTGAACCCGAAGGCGAAGCTGCTCATCGCCCCCGCGATGAACGGGAAGATGTGGCTGCACCCGGCGACACAGGCGAACGTCCGCACGCTCCGGCAGCGCGGCGCGCACTTCATCGGCCCGGAGGCGGGAATGCTGTCGTGCGGCTACGAGGGCATCGGACGGCTGTGGGAAGTGGACGGCATCGTCGCCGCCTCACTCAAGCTTCTGGGAAATGCATAGGCCGATTCCAACGCCTTCCCTCCAGATGAAGTGGCTTGCCCTGCTGCTCAGGGCACCCGGCGTCGCGCCGGAACAGCAGGCTGACCGCATCCGTTTCATGGAGCGCGACGTCTGCCTGACGATCAAGGTGATCGTGCTCGGGTCGCTTGCGTTTGTTTTCCTGTCGCAATGGCTGGAAGGCGTTTCGACCGTCGGCGAACTCGGCATCGAGACGGTGCGCGGGGCCTTCAGGGTCTACCTCGTGGCGAACATCATCATCGGCATGATGCTGCTGGCGATGGATTACCTGCCGATCGCCGTGGTGCAGTGGGCCGTCTTCGTGCTGAACATCGTGGACGGAACTTTCGTGGCGTTGCTGATCGTCATCACGGGCGGATTGGAGAGCACGATCTACTGGATCTTTCTCGTGCTGGTGATCCGCAACTCGGTCAGCATCACGCGCGTGCGGCTGCAGATCGCCGTCAACCTGTTCATCGTCCTGTGCTACCTCTTCGCGGGGATACTGGACCTGGCCATGCAGGAGCTGAGGGCTGCACAGGAGCAGGTGGACACGCATCTCTCGCAGGTGGTTCCCGTCCCGACCCACCCATTGCTTGCAAAACTCCCGCCTTCCTCAACCGCTTCCGCCCCGGGTGCGGCCAGGAAGCCCGTCAACCGCTTCGCCTCCTCAGGTGACGAATCGACTGATCTGGGCCGCGCATTGGTCCTGGCCGCCTCCGGCTTGTCCGATGGACGGTCAGCCCAAGCGCTTTCCATCCGCGTCCTGCTGCTGCTGCTGCTCGCCATCTGCTGCTACGGCATCAACGTCCTGGCCGACCTTCAGTTGCAGGCCCAGGCCGAGGCGCAGGAATTTGCCATCCGGCAGGAACAGCTGCGCTCCACCGGGCGGCTGGCGGCCGAGATCGCGCATCAGTTGAAGAACCCCCTGGCCATCATCAACAACGCCGCGTTCAGCCTGCAAAGACACCTCAAGGACGGGAAGCCCGCCGTGCTCCAGCAGGTGGAGATGATCCGCGAGGAAGTCGCCCGGTCTGACAGCATCCTGACCGAGCTGATGGGCTACGCGCAGCTCTCCGAGGGGCGTGTGGAGCGCCTGTCCGTGAGGGAGGAGATCGAACGCGCCCTCCATCGTGTTTTTCCCACAGCCCTCCAGCACGAGGTGCAGGTCCAGTCGCGTTGTCCGGACGGCCTGCCCCCCCTGCTCATGCAACGGTCACATCTGGGCGAAGCCCTCGTCAACCTGCTGGCCAACGCCCGCGACGCGACGAATTCAAAGGGGCGCATCGAAATCGCCGCAAGCCTCGACGAAGGCGGGGCGGTCGCCATCTCCATCGCCGACAATGGTCCCGGCATCCCGGAACATCAGCTCGAACACATTTTCGACCCCTATTATTCCACCAAGGAAAAGGGCACCGGCCTGGGCCTCGCCATCGTGCGGCACAACACCGAGATTTACGGCGGCAAGGTCGCCGTGGAATCCACGCTTGGAAGCGGCACCAAGTTCACGCTACGGTTTCCGGCGAAATCAACCATGACCACCGCCACATGAGCCAGCCGCTGCCACCGATCCTCCTGGTGGATGACGAGAAGAACATGCGCCTCTCGCTCTCGGCGATGCTGGTTGACGAGGGCTTTCCGACCGAGGCCGTCGAATCCGCCGAGCAGGCGGAGCTGCTGCTGGAGAAGCGCGAGTTCCTCATGCTCATCACCGACGCCCACCTGGGCGGCATCAGCGGCTACGAGCTGCTCACCCGCGTGAAGAAACGCTGGCCGGAGCTGCCCATGCTGATGATCACCGCCTACGCCACGCCCAAGCTGGCGGCGGAGGCCATCAAGGCCGGTGCGTCTGATTATCTTCCCAAGCCGTTCGCACCCGAGGAGCTCATCCTGCACGTCGGACGCTGCGCCGAACGGCACCGGCTGATCCTTGAAAACGCCACGCTCCGCGAGCGCGTCACCACCACTTACAGGCTCGAAAGCATCATCGGCGAGTCGCCCCGGATGCTGGAGCAGAGGGAACTCATCAAAACGGTCGCGCCCACCAACGCCACCGTGCTCATCCTCGGCGAGAGCGGCACCGGCAAGGAACTCATCGCCGGGGCGCTCCACAGCCTGAGCGCGCGCTCGAAAAAGAACTACGTCCGCATCAACTGCGCCGCGATTCCCGAGACCCTTCTGGAGAGCGAACTCTTCGGCCACGAAAAGGGTGCGTTCACCGGCGCGCTCAAGCAAAAGCTCGGGCGGGTCGAGGAAGCCGACGGAGGCACCATCTTCCTCGACGAAATCGGCGACATGAGCCGCTCCCTCCAGG
>JBAYGL010000228.1:0-8364 GCA_041666725.1 Limisphaerales bacterium | reverse complement strand
GATCCGCACCGGGCAGCCGCCGAGCGAAGTCACGGTGTCCAGCAGCAGCAGCGCGCCGGCATCATGCGCGAGCTTGGAGATCTCCTCCACCGGCGTCAGCGCCCCGGTGGAAGTCTCGGCGTGGACGATGGCCACGAGCTTGGGCCGGGACACCGTGCGCAGCGCCGCGGCGATTTGTTCCGGGGTGATGATGCTGCCCCAGGCCGATTCCACCTTCGTCACGCGGGCGCCACAGCGCTCGGCCACGTCGACCATGCGCGTGCCAAAGACGCCGTTGACACCGACGATGATCTCGTCGCCCGGCTCCACAAGGTTCACGAAGCAGAACTCCATCCCCGCGCTGCCCGTGCCGCTGATCGGGAAGGTCAGCTCGTTGCGTGTGAGGAAGACGGCGCGCAGCATCTCCTTGAGCTCCTCCATCATCTTCACGAAGACGGGATCGAGATGGCCGACGACCGGCTGGCTCATGGCCTTGAGAACCTCAGGGCCCACGTTGCTGGGCCCCGGTCCCATCAGCAGCCGGTTGGGAGCCTTGAAAGGAGAAGCGAGTTGCATGTGGTGGACATTATCGGCCCAAACGGCACCGGGCAACCAGTTTGGAAACGGCGAAATTCAGAAGGGCTCCACCCGAATCCGCCGGCGCATGGCGACGATGGACGGGAGTGCGGCCAGCTCTCCGGCCGGGGACTTCACGCCAGCCGTCGCCGTGGCCAGACCGCAGCGCAACCACTCCGCCGGCTCCCCTCCCCTGGCGATTTCACCCGCCGCCGCCGCGAGCAGCGCGTCGCCCGCGCCCACCGTGTTCCGCACCCGGACGCGCGGCACGGCGGCGCGGCCCGCAAAACCCGCGGCCTCGTTCACCAGCAATCCTCCCCTGACATCCCGGGACAGAAGCACCCAGCCGCCCGTCCGCCGGGAGAGTTCGCGCGCAGCCCTCAACACGGCGGCCTCGGAACCGAGCTTCCGCCCGGCCCATTGCGCGAGTTCAAATTCGTTCGGCTTCACGAGCAACGGCTTCGCCAGCACGCCCGCCGCAAAGGCCGGACCATCGCAATCCAGGACCACGCGCACACCGAGCCGGCGAGCGAGACGGACAAGGTCTCGATATATGGTGGCCCGCGCATCACGACACAACGCACCGGAGAGGATCACGAGCGAGCTGCGGCGCATTTCCGTCCCGGCGGCCCTGAAGAAAGCCCTCCATTCCTCCGCCGACAGTTTTGGACCCCGGGGATTGAAGCGCAGTTGCGGCCCGTTTTCCTGCGTCACCATCACGTTGACGCGCGTGGGCTCCCGGAGCGCCACCGCGCGCAACGGCACGCCTTCGGCCCGCATCTGCCGGCGCAATTCCGCACCGGGCGCACCGCCCAGCGGAACCAGCAGCTTCACCCGCGCGCCCAGATGCCGCAGCCAGCGGGCGACGTTGACGGATTTGCCGCCGGCCCAGCGGCGTTCGCCGAGCACGACGTTTTTCTCATCCCAGTGGACCGAGGCGACGCGCCACTCCGCGTCCACGGCGGGGTTCAGGCCAATGACAAGAATCTGCACGCGGAGAGACTGACGGGGTGAATGCGTTTGGCAATCCGCAGATGACGCGGACGCGTTGAACGGGCAGGGCGCGCCTGTCCCAGGCGCGCCTGTTGGGTGTTCGAATGGTTTTGCGGCGCGCTGGGACAGACGCGCCCTACCGGCATGGGTCAGGGCACGACCTGAATGCGGTAGTAGAGGTTCCGGTTCGAGAGCGCTCCGGAGTGCATGAAGTTGATGATGCCGTCCGCCGGCGCGACGATGTTCGTCAGCACCAGCCAGGTGGACGTGAGATTGGTGGCGTATTGCACCTGGTATTTCTCGCCGGGCACCACATCGAGATCGAAGCCGAAGTTATTACCGCTGACGAGCGCGCCGGTGCCGCCCTGGCCGAGGATTTGAATCGGCGTGCCGCTCAGCAACACGCCGTTGACGGGCTGCCGTGCCATGACCGTGTAGCTGACGTTCGCCGTGCCGGGGTTCAGCACGCCAAAATACCAGTCTCCCACAAGGCTCGGCATGGCGGCGTTCGTGCGGATGACCACCAACTCGGATGCCGCGCCGGACCTGATGCCGGACGCGTCCACAGCGCCATCCACCGGATACGTGTTGCGTCGCACGACAAGATCGCCCGTGCCGGAAAGATCGCGGGCCTCGAACAAAAGGGCCGTCTGCCCGGCCGGCGCAGTGAACTTGAACATCGTGTTGGGCGCGTTGCCCGGCGTGGTGACCCCGTTGAACGACTGGGCGTCCGGCGCGGTCACGACGGTGTAGGGCACCCCGGTCCGGCTCGTCGCGCGCACGGTGAAGTTCACCGGCGCATTGTCCGCGTTCTGCACGCCAAGGAACCATGTGCCCGGCGTGAGCGAACTGGCCGCGCCGTTGGTGGCGAGGAAAACCTGCTCGGCGACGGTGCCCGGATTGGCGCTGCGGAAATCAAACAGGGTCGTGCCCGGCAGGGCCGAGGGGCTGTTCGACCGGAGCAGGTAGAGGTTCACGTTGCCGTCCGGGTTGAGCAGCTCAAACGCGGCGGCGGAGGCGTTTGCAGGCACGTTGAACGCGTAGTTGTTGAAGCTGGCCGTGCGCGGGATGAAACCGGTCAGCGGCACGCCGTCCGCCAGTGCGGTGACCGTCGGCAGCAGCACGGTGCGGTCGAAGTTGACCGTCAGGGACACGGTCACCGGACTGGCCGGATTCAGCGCCTGAAGGCCGATATAATACGCGCTGCCGGGCCGCAGCCGGGCGATGGAGTTGGTGTTCGTGGACACGACGAACGAACCGGTGGACGCATCGCTGAACATCTGGCGCGTCCCGGGATCGCCGGCGAGGGGCAGCGAGGCGGGATGGAACGTGACGCGCACCGGTCCGCTGGCGCTGACGAGATTCGTCGCGTTGCCCGCCGCGGAGGGCACGGGCACCTGGACATACTGCGGCGCGGAGGACAGCAGGGTGATGGTGTTGCTCACGCCCGAGGCCACGGTGAGGGCGGTCGTGTTGGTCGCCGCGTAGGAGAAGTTCAGATTCCACGCCACCACCTGCGCCGTGCCGTTGGTGCCGCCTGCGCGGGTGTCGGCAATCTGGAGACGCCACGCATGGTTGGTGACCACGTAGTTCGTCGGCGCGCCCAGCGTGTTCGTGGTCCAGAACATGTTCGTCCCCCACGAACGCTCGCCGATGAACGCGTTGAGCGATTCCTCCGCCAGGTAGAAATTCTTCGCACGGTAACGGAACACCGCCGCCTGACGGTCTGAAACACCAACGCTCGTGTCGTAACCCGGCCCTTCCACCGCCACATATAAATCCACGCCATCGGTGGCGATGGCCTTGCCGTAGTTGGTGGACTGTCCCACGACGAAGCTGTTGAAGTTCGTGATGTTGTTCGTGACGATCGAAACTATCGGGTTGCTGGCAAGGGCCAGTGCTGTGAGGTCGATCTCCACCAAGACGGCATCCACCGTCTTGTCGGAGTTGATCACGGAACCGACGGCGTAGGCGCGGTCCAGGCTGTCGATGGCGATCACCTGGCTGAGGGAGCTGGTGCGGCTCAACCCGAAATCAGCGGACATTGCATACGACATCAACTGCGTCCGGCCCGTCAGGCTCCACAGCTCGATCAAGGCGGTGGTGTTGGTCGTGTCTCCCGCCACATAAGACGATCCCACGGCGATGACCTTGTCGGCAAAGACGGCGACGGAGGTGTAATGGCCGCTGTTGGTGGAGTTGGTGGCCCACAGCGGGTTGCCGTTGGTCGCGTCCAGGCACATGAGGAACGGGAGGTTGTTCGTGGTCAACGGCACGTTGCTGACGTTCGTGTAGCCGACCGCGATGACGTTGGTGCCGTAGGCGACGGCCAGGGCGCTGCCGGGCATGTTCGCCGAGACCGGAGCCTCGACATAGACTCGGGGCGAGACAAACGGACCGGCCAGCGGGACGCCCGGAGCCGTGATGTTCGTCACCGCGCCCAGCCCCTGCGCGCCCAGGCCATTTGTTTCAACGGTCACGGCGACGGCCCGGTTGGCCAGAACCGGGTTCAACGGGTCGAGGATGGTGACGACCGGGATGTTCGTGTAGCCCAGGCCGCCGAAGGCGAGGCTCAGGTTCGTGATGGCCCCGGCTCCGTTCGTGTAGGCGTTGATCTCGGCCGGCGGCATGTGGCCGCGCGTCCAGACCGGCCGTCCGCTGGTGGTGAACTTGGTCAGGAACATGCGGTCAGAGGCCGCGTAGGCGGGGTTCGTGCTGAACTGCGCCGATCCAACCGCGTAGAGGAAGTTTGTGCCGTTCTCCTGGCTTGATGCCACGGCGCTGAAGGAGTCGCGGCTGGCCGAACCCGCGTGTTCGAGGCCGAAGACCGAGTTCACGATTCCGCGCGTCGTGAACACCGGCGGCACGCCCATGACGGGACTGTTGGTCGGGCCGCTGAACGGGAAGAAGACGGCCAGCGCGTTCGTCGGCAGCCCGGTCTGATACGGGCCGATCACCCTCACGCTGTTGTTGGCGGAGTCCGCCACGAAGATGCCGCCGAAATAATCCGCCGCGAGGCCGAGCGGCGTGCTGAACCGGGCCGAGGTGCCGACCGCATTGTTCGCACTGCCGCTCGCGCCACCGGCGAAGTCGCCCGCGATGGTCTTGACGGATCCCAGCGGCGTGACCTGCCGGATGGTGTGCGATCCGGCGTCGCTCACGTAGAAGTTTCCGTAGCCGTCGCGGGTGATGCCGGAGGGCTGGTTGAACCGGGCGGAGGAGTTTGTCCCGTCCACCCGGCCGGACGTGCCGGACTGTCCGGCAAGGTTGAATCCAATCCAGATCGTGGCGTTCGACTGCAGGAGGCTCACGACGCGGTGATTGAGCGTGTCGGTGACGAAGAGGTTGTTGGTCGAAATCCGGCCCGTGCCCAGAAGCGCCAGCTGGCTCATGTTGGTGCTGAAGGGCGTGTTCGTGGCCGATGCGTCGGCGCTCTGGTAAACCGCGATGCCGCGCGGTCCGTTGAGCGTGATCCCGGCCGGCAGGACAATCGTGGTCACGGCGCCGTTCGTGCCGATCTCGCGGATCGAATTGTTCCCCGTGTCCGCCACGTAGATGACGCCGTTGGTGCCCACGGCGACGCCCTCGGGAGCGTTGAACTGGGGGCCGCCCGCCGCAGCGCTGTCCAGGCTGCCGGCATTCCCCGGCGGGGCCACCGTGACGTCACCGTAGGTCGCGATCTCCGCGCCGGTGTTCGTGAAGACCCGGATGAGATTGTTGCCCGTGTCCGCCACGCAGATGTTGCCGTTGGGCATGATGGCCAGTCCCCGGTTGTCGCTCAGGGTGTCAAACGCGGACACGCCAAAGGTGCCCGGAGTCAGCGTGAAGGAGGAATAAACGCCGTTTGTGGAGCCCGGGTAGGTGAGCCCCGACGCCGCGATGGGCACCGCCTGGGTGAAGCGCAGGACGCGGTTGTTGCCCGAGTCGGCCACATACACGTTGCCGGTGCTGTCCAGCGCCACGCCGCGCGGCACGCTGAACTTGTTGGTCGGGGCGGGAGCCGCGACGAGAGGAGGCAGGGTGAACGTGCCCGCCACGAAGTCGGCCACGGAATGCGTCACCGAGTTGCTGCGATAAATGGAGAGCTGGTTGGTCCAGAAGACCGGCGTGGCCAGATTGGTCGGGTTCACGGTCACACGCAGGAAACGGGATGCGCCGTTGAAAACCACGTTGGTCACGTAGTTGGTGGCCCCGGCCACCGGGGCGGGGGTGAAGTCCATCAACGGCAGGCCCTGATATTCCACCCGCACGGTGGCGCGCGGATTGTTCGTGGTGAAGTGCGTCAGGGTGACCGAGCCGGCCGTGCATCCGAGGTCCACGTCATACACATACCGGTTCGAGTTTCCCGACCAGGTCAGGCTCGCCGGCGGGAAGTAATTCCGGGTCTGGCCCACGGCGAAGACGCCCTCGGAGTTGGCCGCGACGCCGTTGAACAGCGTCCTCTCCGGGTTGGCACCGGGGCCGCGATAGCCGCTCATCGGGCCGGTCCAGAAATTGGTGGCGACCCAGTTGGTGACAGGCAGGTAAAGCAGGTTCGTCTCCGACGCGTTGGTGATGAGCGTGGACGTGTAAACATTGGTCAGGATCGGCGTCTGGTAGGAAACAAGGAACGCGTCATTGGTGGCGTCGCGGTCCACCGCGCCCGCCATGAAGAGCACCTGTCCGAACTGCGCGAGCCCGCCGGGCGATTCCTTCGAGTGCCCGATGTTGTCCTCATAGCCAAAGATCAGGTTGGTGGCGTTCGTGAAGAGCCGCGGCGGCGAGACGACCGCAGAGAAGGGCGCGGGGACAAACTTGACCGGGAACAGGTAGCCGAGGTCAAGGAAGCCCAGCGACGCGTAGCCGTTGGTGTCGATGTGGGTGGAGTAGTTCGTGTTCTCGCTGAAGTTCGCGTAGAGGTTCGAGGTGATCAGGCCGTTCGTGCCGAAGCGGTCCTCAAAGAGCAGAACCTTCGTGCCGGCGGGGCTGATGAGGTGGATGACCAGGTCGGAGATGCGCGGATGCTTGATGGCCAGCCCCACGTCGAGCCCGGCCACGACGCGGTCCTGCGGCGCGGTCATGTAGAGGTTGGTGGTGTAGTTGTCGAGCAACGAGATCATCACGTTGGTGTAGGTCAGCTCCGTGGTGGAGACGGAAAGGTCCAGCCCCAGCGTGTAGCGCACGGTCAGCGTGAGCTGGTTTGCGGTGTTGTTGATGACCCGGAAATACCAGCGCCCCGGCGTCAGCGAGGTCGTGCCGGGGGAGACGGTGTTGTTGGTCAGGTTTTGCCCCTGGACCGACGAGATGCGCAGGTGCGGGAAGAAGGTGTCCGTGTTGTCCAGGTCCAGCGTGCCGATGGAGTAGTTGGACGAGGTCGGGATGAGCGGCGGCGCGCCTGCCAGCAGGTCCACGCCCTGCCCCTGCGGCACCGGGCCGACCACGCCCGCCAGACCGCCGACAACGTCCACGTCGAGGTTGGTCGCGTAGGCGGGAATGTCCAGGAAATCCACGGCGGACTGCCCCGCTTCCAGCGTGAACGTGCGGAAGAAGGTGCCCGCATTCGTGCTGAGGGCGTTGGTGAAGGGCCTTATGAAAATGGCACCGGAATCGACGCGCCCGGTCTGGAAGGGTGCGTTGTCATACACCTCGAAAAGCCACAGGCCGATGCCGTCCTGACCGAGGTAGTCGGTCACATCTCCCGGCCCGTCCGGAGGGTTTCGGAAATCATCATACGGCAGCGCGTTCGTCACCAGGCCGCCAGGGGCGGGATTGGTGCCGCCGAGGGGCGTGATGGAGTGGTTGTTGAGCGTGACGACGGTGTCGTTGTGCGTGACCGTGCCCACGAGGTCGCCGAAATTCTCATGCACGTAGGTCATGTAATTGGAAATGTTCTGGATCACGATGTTGGTCGTGCAGATGCCGAAGAGCATGACCCCGCCGGGGTTTTCCGGCGTGCCATCCGGGATGTCGATGGGCGCGGGGAAAAGAGTGAGCACAAGATTCCCATTGATGTCATTGCTGCTGAAGGGCTGCGGCGACGACGCGGCGAGGAAGCCGTATTGCCCGCCCTGCTGGTCCTCGGACTTGATGCCGATGTAGAAAACTTCGCCGGGCGGTCCGGCAAAGGAGTCGGTCAAGGAGATCAGCTCGTAGCCGCCCCGGTTGGTGGAGCGCAGTATGTTGGGATGCGACAAAACCGCAGGGTCCAAGTTGGTCAAATTGTAGGCATTGGGGACGGAACCGCGGGCGACATACATGTCCACGTCCGCGCCGGACATGCGCCGACGGGCGAGGTTGGGCGGCAGGAAGGTCGCGAAGGTGACGTAAGGCCCGCCGTTGGTCAGCGGCAGGTTGACGCTGTTGGTGCTCACGTTCGTGACACCGCTGACGATGTTCGTGACCATGTTCGTCGCGGTGGAGCTGGGATAGTTCTGGTTCGTGAAGACGTAGAAGTTCCACTGGTTGGTCACGCCGTTCGTGTTGGCGTTGTCCGTGCCGTTCATGGTGAACAGCGGGGAGTTTGCGCCCACACGCTCGTTCAGGTAGGGCATGCCGTTGGTGACGATGTTGAACAGGCGGTTGGTGTAGTTGAAGAAGCCCGCCGGATAGGCACCCGGCGTGGGCTGGACGCCCACAGTCCGCGTGGGATCATCCGTGGAGATGACGAGTGAGTAGTCCTGCACGACGTTGTCCGCCCAGCCGTTGGTGCCGTTGGCGGAGACGGCGTTGACGTTGACCTTCCGTCCGATGACATACACGCGGTAGCTGACGGGCGTGTTCGTGTTGCCGAGCGGGATGAAGACGTTCTCCACGTTGTTCACGGAATCGCGCTGGCTC
>JBAYGL010000227.1:0-8371 GCA_041666725.1 Limisphaerales bacterium | reverse complement strand
GGCCTCGGCAAGACGACCATCGCGAACATCCTCGCCAAGGCCATGGGCGCGAACGTCAAGGCCACCAGCGGCCCGACCATCGAGAAGGCCGCCGACCTCGCGGGACTCCTCACGAATCTCGAAGAGGGCGACGTGCTCTTCATTGATGAAATCCACCGGCTGCAAAAGACCATCGAGGAGTATCTCTATCCGGCGATGGAGGACTTCAAGCTGGACATCATCATCGATCAGGGGCCCAACGCCCGCAGCGTGCGGCTGAATCTGCCGCGCTTCACGCTCATCGGCGCGACCACCCGCAGCGGCCTGCTTTCCGCGCCGCTGCTCACGCGCTTCGGGATGCGCGAGCGGCTGGACTACTACGATGCCGCGCAGCTCCAGAAAATCGTCATCCGCTCGGCGCGCCTGCTGAACGTGGAGATTGATGAGACGGGCGCGCACGAAATCGCCCGGCGCAGCCGCGGCACGCCGCGCATCTCCAACAATCTCCTCCGCCGCGTGCGCGACTACGCGCAGGTCCGCCACGACGGCCGCATCACCGAGACCGTCGCCGACAAGGCGCTGGCGATGCTGGAGATTGACCAGAACGGCCTTGATGAGATGGACAAGCGCATTCTCGAAACCGTCATCGTGAAATTCGGCGGCGGGCCGGTGGGCGTGAGTTCCCTCGCCGTCGCCGTGGGCGAGGAGCCGGACACCATCGAGGAAGTCTATGAGCCTTACCTCATCATGGAAGGCTACCTCCAGCGCACGCCGCAAGGCCGCGTCGCGACGGAACTGAGCTACAAGAAACTTGGGCTGAAGCCGAACACCGGACGGCAGGCAAGCCTGCTCTGAGGTCCGTAGCCGCCGAGGTCAGGAGGCGGCGCGCTACTCCAGCACCGGCAGCTTCGCCGTCGCCTTGCCCGCCGTGATCTGCTCCTTCGAGTCCGAGAGCACGTCCAGTTCGTGGATGGACCAGTAAAGGCCTTTCACGCTGCCGGTCTGGGTGATGCGGATGAACTTTGTCTTCGTGGTTGGGAACTCGATTTCCGTGAGGGCGCGTCTGCCCCTGCCGGTGGCTACGGGCTGGCCCCAGGTCCGGCCGTCGGTGGACAGCTCGACCTTGTAGCCGCGCGGGTAATCGCCGTTCGAGCCGGTTGCGTCCAGACGCAGGCCGGTGATGACCGTCTCGGCGGGCAGCTCGATTTGCACCCACATGCCGGGGACCTGGGGCGTCTTCGTGTCGTAGCGCGTGCTGATGGAGCCGTCCACGGCGGCGGGGAGCGAGGCGGCGTTGTGGCTGGCGGTGAGCTTCCAGTCCCTGCGGTTTGTGAGCGGAGCGTTGGGCAGGACGGCGGTGAGTTCTTCAATCGTCCACGGCTGCGTGCGAATCTTCGCCGCGGCGCGCAGGGCGGCCACTTCCTTCACCGGGACCACGCCGGCCTTGTTGCCGAAGCTGTTGCGCACGTAGGAGGCGACGCTGGCAATCCATTCATCGTCGTTGCTCTCCATCGGGACCATCAGCGCCTCGTAGGTTTTGCCGTTGATCGGGCCGGCGAGGCCCTTGAGCAAAACGTGAAGGATGGCTTCCCGCTGGCCGATGACGCGCGGAGAGCCGGCGAGCGGCGGGGCAAGCGTCGTGCCGGGCTTCGCCCCGTCAACCGTCATGCCGTGTCCGTCAAAGCCGTGGCAGGCGAAGCAAAGCTCCTGATAGATGCCCTCGCCCTGTGTCAGCAGCTTTTTATCGGCGTCGCTGAAGTCCCTCGGCCACGAGGTCGGCGGCGCGAGCAGGCTCTTGCCCAGCGTCTTCACCACGATCGGGGCGTTGGTGGCAAGGATGGCCTTGGTGAAGGTCTGCCGGGCATTGGGGACATCCAGCGCCCGGGCTGTGAGCAAAGCCTGCCAGGCAAGATCCGCATCGGCGCTCCGGGCGAGCGCGGCGAAGTCCGACTCAAAGGATTTGTCGCCGGCCTTGTAGAGCGTTTCGCTCGCGCGCAGGGCTGCGATGCGGACCTGCGGGTGGGCGTCTTTCAGCTTCTCCCGGGCGAGCGCGGCGTCGAGCGCGCCGAGGCCGTCAAGGGTCCAGAGCGCGTGCATCCGGGCCAGCGGACTGGCGTGAGAGCGGGTCATGGATTGCAGGGCGGGGACGACGGATTTGTCGGCGCGGATGACGAGCGTGCGCTGCGCGGTGTCACGCCACCAGCCGTTCGGATGTGCAAGATGCGCGACGAGGCCGGCGGTTTTCTCGTTGTCCATCTGCGGTTGCGGGCCCGGTTTGAAGTCGTCGTGAACGAGCCGCCAGATGCGGCCGTGGGCGATGTTCTTGTCGAGGCCGTATTGCTGGATGACCTTCCGCAAATAGCTGCCTTCGCGGGTCCAGTTGCCCTCCTGGATGATGCCGCGATACATGTCCACGAGATACAGCGTGCCGTCGGGCGCGGTGTTCATGTTCACGACGCGGGAGTTCGGATCGATGGAGCGGATGAACTCGGCCTTTGCCGCTTCGTAGGGATTGCTGAGGTAGGTGATGCCGTCCTTCACCTCAATCTTCGTGCGGCGGACGAGCCGGCCCACGGGCTCGGAGAAGAGCAGGTCGCCGCGCAGGTCGGCGGGCAGACGGTCGCCGCGGAAGATTTCCGCGCCGCAGGTGGCGGTGAAGTGGTTGAGGGTCTTGTCCTCCGCGCGGTAGCGGACGGGGCCGCCCTGCACATCCGCGATGCCGACGAGCGGCCAGACGCTGGCAAAGTCCCCGACGAACTGGTCCTTCGTGTTCAACGCGGCGTAGTAGATGTGCGTCTGGAAGTTGATGGGGCCGCGCTCGCCGCCGGCGTTCACATACCAGGGCTTGCCCCAGTCGTCCTGCGTGAGGCCCCACTGGCCGCCGTTTCCGGGCGTGGCTTCCTTCAGCGGCGCCTTGTCGTAGCCCTGCCAGCGCAGCCGCCAGGCGTTGTAGGTCATGTAAAGCCAGTTGTCCGTGCACCAGATGAGGCCGGACTGCTGGTGCTCCAGGTTGCCGCCGCGCCGGCCGCCGGCATACCAGAGCTTCTTCTCGTCGGCCACGCCGTCGCCGTTGGTGTCGCGCCAGAGGTGGATGTCCTGCGTGTCCGTCTCGTTGATGAGCAGTTCGCCGGGGCCGAGCGGGAGGATCATGCGCGGCAGCACGAGCTTGTCCGCGAAGACGGTGTGCTTGTCGAACTTCCCATCGCCCTTGCTGGACCAGTGGAGCGAAACGCGGCTCCTGTTCGTGATCTCGCCGGTGCCGTCAACGTCCTGCATGTAGGTGCGCATCTCGGCGACGAACATGCGCCCGTTGCCGTCGAAGACCGCGGCGACCGGCTCCTTGACGTGCGGCTCGGCCACGACCAGCTCCATGCGGTAGCCGGGCGGGAGCTGAAACTTCTTGAGCGACTCCGCCGCCGGGAGCATGGGGATGCGCGGCCGGGGCGGGAAATCCTCGGGCTTGTTCTGCGCGAGGGCGGAGACGGTGCAGGCAAGGAACAGGCCGAAAACGCAAAATCGATTCATAAGCACGAGTCAAGGTGGACGTGACGGGCGGAAGGTTATTCGGGAATGAGCCGCAGGCCAAGTAGGACGGGCTCTGCGCATCGAACGCGTTCTCCCTCACCCCACCCTCTCCCGCTGGGAGAGGGAGTCACGTAGTCCGCCTCTCTTATGAACGGAGCGTGCGGATGGACGAGCAGGCGGGAAGCGCCTTCCCTCTCCCAGCGGGAGAGGGCCAGGGTGAGGGAGAGCGGCTGAAGTGGCACGAGACGCACCGGAAAGTTCACGCCCACCGCGCATGTGTCCCCGGCACCGCCGGAAATTTCCTCCCCACCGTCTCACGAATCCCGGGTGCCGCCGGAAGTTTCCCGGTCGTCGTCACTTTCTTCCGGAGCATTTTCTGACGCTGATTGGGAATCGGCTCATGCTTCCCGGGAGCCGCTGGGAAATTCCTGAGAATCGGTCGGGGAATCCCAGGCATCGCCGGGAAAATCCCCGGAATTATCCCGCGAATCCCGGGAATTTCGCAAAAATCCCGGCCGCAATCACCATTTGGGTCAAGAATTTGCCGTTGATAATCAGGCACTTGCTTCAATTTTGCCATTTTTGAAGCCGCACAATGGAAAAAAGACTTGCGGAGGGGGGGGGGCGATCTGGCACAAACGTAACGGACATCAACCAAAGAAAGGGGAACCCTATGGCTGACTACATTCCATCTGCCGACGACGCGAAAATCATCTGGCTCACCAACCTCCGCGACACCATCGACGCCTACTCCGCCACGCTCGGCATCACCGCCGGGCGCGTGACGCAAATCAAGGCGTGGTGCAACGACCTCATTGACGAGATCAACGCCACCAACACCGCCAAACAGGCGTGGCTCGCCGCCGCCGCCACCAAGGCCACGCAGGAAACCACCAGCCTCGCCGGCCTGCGCGGCGAGATTGCGCAGTGGAAACCCAACCCGGACATGACGCCCGCCATCGAGGCCGCGTTGAAGATCGTGGGCAACGGTGGAGGCTTCGACCCCAACACCTTCAAGGCGGAGATCACCGGCGAAGTCTTCAGCGGTTACGTGCGGATCAAGTTCAAGAAGGGCAGGAGCGGCGGCATCAACCTCTACTCCCGGCTTCAGGGCCAGACCGCGTGGAAGTTTGTCTCACGCGACACCAATTCCCCCTACGACGACCACACCCCGCTGGCCGTGCCTGGCACGCCCGAGGTGCGCGAGTATCAAGTTTTCGGCGTCCTCAACGACCAGCAAATCGGCCAGCCCAGCGACATCGTAAGCGTGACGTTTGGGGGATAAATCAAAGTCAGCGGCAGTAGAAAACTAAACAACCACAAGAAAATATGAGCCAAACTCTTGGAAATCGCGATCATCTGACACAATTCAATAACAGCAGGACAAGGCAAAGCAGGATGAACAGACTTTATTTGCTTTGTTCTGCTTTCCTAACTGCTGTGCTGTTCACAACTGGTTGCGTGGCACCGACTACGGCTACGAGCGGTAACAAACTTGATGGCACCAGGGTAGCTCAAATCAAAAAAGGTGTCACGACACGCTCAGAAGTCATCGCGCTTCTCGGTCAGCCTGAAAACGTGACGATGATGGGTGAAGGGCGTCGGATGATGTTATATCTCTACTCGGAAATGGCGATGTCCCACAACGCGTCGAACGCGGCAGGAAACCCGTTTAGTTTTATAGCACCAAAAGCCGATCAACGGTCAGGGAGAACTCAGATGCTTCAGGTCATTCTCAATAAGTCGGATGTAGTGGAAGATTATGAATTCTCTGATCAAACCACCAATACAGACATTAACTATAAGGGGAACAAAGTGAATACGACTACCGCCCCTACGGAACCTGATAAAAAGAAATGACATGTCTGATAAGCGATCAGTTAGATTTCATGACTGAATTACACTGTTTCCGTAATCACGGAAAATAGCCCAATTTTCTAGGAACTATAACACAAGCAGACATTCAGTATTTTATGGCACTCACTACTTGTAAGGAATGCGGTGGCAAGGTCAGCACAGAAGCTCTCTCTTGTCCACAATGCGGAGCGCCTCAAAAGAATTCACCACCCGCTGTTCAGTCGCAGCCCGCGCGGACAGAGAGCACCGTCGTTCAAGTCGCTCCATCCATTGAGAATGAGCGAATAAAGTTGATGGAGATGTTTGGTTGGACATTGCAGAACCGGCAGGAAATGCGCGAAGAGGGTGATTCGCATGGCAAACCCGCATTGCTCCCATCCCTTGCAGGACGGAGCAGATATGTTACGACCACAAATGTCAGCAAATACGTTAAGCTTCATTTCACGCGGAATTTAGCTCTGGCCAACCTCGACCGAATCAAGGCAATCGAAACGGAATACTTCGCACTGCCATTTCCGCCGGTGCCGCCTCTATCACTGTCGATAATAATCTCAAGCATTCCTTGTCTACCGGCATTATTGAACAACTTATTCGTTGCCCCCTCAAAGAAGAAGGAGGCCGAGGCCATTTGCAGGGAGAGCGCAGCAAAACAGAAGGAAGTGCTGAAAAAGTTGAACGGATTGCTCTAAAAGCAAAAAATGAAAGACAAGTTATGGCTACATGCAAAGAATGCAGCGGCAAGGGATCGGTGAAATGCCCACGGTGCAGCGGAACTGGCAGAATCAGTGTCAACGTGTTTGGTTCCAAGCATCGAGAGTGTAGTCATTGCTCCGGATCTGGTCGGAAGAAGTGTGGCGTCTGCAACGGGAAAGGGACCGTATGATCGGGGCAAACACAGGTGACCCGAGAGTCCAGCGGTTGCTCGACCAGTTGGAGCTAAAATACCAAATCGGCGGCGAAGGTGATTTTAAAGTGATTTTTAACATAGGAGATGGGCGCTCGCAGTTAGGTTTCATTTCATCGAAAGCCTACACACTCAGCACTCTGGAGATTCGCGAGATATACTCGTTTGGCTATGAGTGTGACGGACCACTACCCGCAAGTGTTGCAAACATTCTCCTCAGGTTGAACGGGCATGTGAAGCTTGGAGCATGGAGGGTTATGCGGCTTGCGAGTGGTCGGCATTTGGCCGCGTTTGCTGCCCAGATTGCAGCAAACACTGACGCGCACACCTTGAGGACAACACTCGTATCGGTCCTGAAGACCGCTGACGACCTTGAGAAGGAGCTGTCAGGGGACGACATTTTTTAGCGCGACCCTGGGAACACGCCCCCAACAAAAGTCTGCTCCGAAGGGGCAGCGGAAAGGTGCGCGCCACATCTCAGCCAGTGCCCCTTCAGGGCACCTGCCCCATTGACGATCAAACCCAGGGTAGGCTCCGCTGCGCTACGCCAACCCTTGGGCTGGAGGACGGCACCCCGTTGGGGTGCTGCGAGTCATTCAGAACTTCACCTGCTCCAAAAACTTCAGCGACTGCGGAATCTGCTCCAGGACGGTCGGGGACTCGTCCTCGATGAAATAGTATTTCACGCCGGTTTCCCGGGCGGCCTCAAGCGGCTGCAAATTCAACTCGTCAATCCAGAGGGAGCGGCTAGATTCCCGGCATGAGCGTGGAACACTTGGAACAGCAGGTTCAGGCGCTGCCCTTGGAAGAGCGGTGGCGGTTTGCCGAGTGGTTTGAGGATCATCGCCACGAACTGCTCCCGGATGACACGTCGCCCGTGCAGCAGGCCGAACTCCTCCGGCGGCGGCAGGAGTATTCCGACCACCCGGAACGGTTCACGCGAATCGAGACGGAAGCGGCCTTGAACGATTACCTGGGAGATGTTCGCCGTGAGGTTCGCGCTCGCGTTTCATCCGCTCGTCCGGGCTGACCTGCTGGAGGCGTTCGGCTGGTATGAGGGGCAGCTGCCCGAACTGGGGAACCGTTTTGAGGCGGAGGTGGCGGAAATCTTCCGTCGGGTCGCTCGGGAGCCGATGGTCCATCGGGTGAGGTTTCACGACATCCGCCGGCTGAACTTGCGGCGCTTTCCTTATGGCGTGTTCTATTTCACGACCGCTCAGACCGTGGTCGTGCTCGGCGTCCTGCATGGGGCACGCGATTCGGAACAAGAGCTGGCCCGCAGGCGCGAACAACACCGTTGAACCAGTCCGGCGGTTGCGAGCACGCCTCAGAACTTCACCTGCTCCAAAAACTTCAGCGACTGCGGAATCTGCTCCAGGACGGTCGGGGACTCGTCCTCGATGAAGTAGTATTTCACGCCGGTTTCCCGGGCGGCCTTGAGGATGGCGGGCCAGTTCATCTGGCCGGTGCCCAGGGCGACGTCATTGGTCAGGTCGGTCTTGCCGGTGAGTGCGCCGGTGGCGACGCCTTTGCGCAGATCCTTGAGGTGCATCAGCTCCCAGCGGCCGGGATGTTTCCTGAGCAGCTGCACGGGGTCCTGTCCGGGGAACACGACCCAGAGGATGTCCATCTCGAAGGTCACATGTTTCGGATTCGTCCCCGCGACGAGCAGGTCCATGAGCGTGCCGTCGCCGTGCTTTTGGAACTCGTAGCCGTGGCAGTGGTAGAAGACCTTGATGCCCAGCTTCGCGCCGAGTTCACCAGCCCTGTTGAAGACGCCGGCGGCGTCGCGCGCGGCGGCCTCGGTAAAGGGCGGCTTGTGGGATATCCATGCGCAGCCGGCGTATTGCAGGCCGAGGGCTTTTGCTTCCGCGAGGACTTTCTCCGGCTCGCTCTTCCAGCGGTCGTAGGGGAAGTGTCCGCTGATTTGCTTGAGACCGTTCTCGGCGAGCATGGCCTTGATTTTTTCCGGCGGCAGGTTGTAGGTGCCGGCCAGCTCGACATACTGGAAGCCGAAGTCCGCGGCTTGCTTGAGGGCCTTGGGCGGGTTCTGCGTGCCGATGCCGCGCAGGCTGTAAAGCTGGAGTCCGATGGGGCCGGCGAAGC
>JBAYGL010000226.1:0-8397 GCA_041666725.1 Limisphaerales bacterium | reverse complement strand
GGGTCGTCGAGGCTGGGTTTCCAGAAGCTGACACCGCGTTCGTCCGACAGGCTGTGGGGGAGAAGCCGGGACGGCTTGTCGTGACAGCCGGCGCAGCGCGTATGAATCGCGGCGGCGGCCACCTTGGTCACCGGCCAGTCGGCACCGGTGTTGATCTGCTGGTTTTCGGCATAGTTGCCGATCATGCCGCAGCCGAGCGCGGCGTAGGTGCCGGGATAGGCGGCTGCGCTTTCAATCCACAGGCGCAGGAGTTTCTTCTGAAGCGGCGTGGCCTGCACTCCGTGGTGCGTGCCGTCGAGCATGGTGAGGAGGCGGCTGGCGCTGCTGCCGAGGGTGCGAGGATCGTAGTTGCTCCTGGGCTGGTTGCGGCCGTCGGCGAAGAGGCGCGCGATGGTGAGCATGTAATAGGCGTGGCTGAAAATCGGCCCGCGGTCGCCGGTGAGGATCAGGCGTCCGTCGCGCGGGCCGCCACGGGCGGTCTTCTCGTAGCCGTGGCAGTCGCCGCACAGGACGTTGAGCACGGGCTGGACATCGCGCGGGAAGTCGAAGATTTCAGGCGCATCGCGGATCGGCGTGATCTTCGCGACGGGCTTGCGGACGGCGAGCGTGGTGTGGAACTCGGCGCGGGGCGTTTGCGAGCGGTGTTCGTGGCAGCCCACGCAGCTCATCATCTCGCCGGGCTGGACGCTCGTGAAGCTCTGCATCCGTTTCACGGCCATGTCGTTTTCATCGAGCGCGATGAAGAAGATGCTGCGCATCGCCGGCACCTCGAAGTAGGCCGAGCCATCCTGCTCGACGGGCACGGTGCCGAGGATGCGTTCGAGCGTGAAGGTGCCGCCGTAGCTGATCGGCTCCATGCCGCCGGTGTAGTGGACGGGCATGGGAAGGGTTTCGAGCACGAGGAGTTTTTTGATCTCGCCCGCCTTCACGCCGGTCATGTTGCGGCCCTGGTTCACGTCTGCGAGGAGCAGGCGGCCGGTGCTGTCCTCGGTTTTCACGCGCGTCTGGATGACGGGTTCGCGGGGACGCGGCGCGATGGGGCGCGGCTCGTGGCATTCGAGTTTTGCGGCAAGGTCCGCCGCGGGGAGCTTCAGGATTTCCTCCGTGTGGCCGGCCCCGTCCATGACGGCGAGCGAGCCGCGTGACGCGACAAGGAAACAGTCTTCGCTGAAAGCCCACGGATCGCGGAAGCGCGCCTCCTTGTTGATGCTGCGCGCAAATTCCTTTGCGTCAGGACCGCCCTTCGGGTCCACGACCGTTACGACGCCATCGTGTTCGCGCTGTCCGTGGCCGGGGCTGAAGCTGGCGACGATCTTGTCGGTGCCGGGGATGGGCTTGGCGTCAATCATCGTGATGCCCGGATGCAGGTTGCCGAACCAGGTCATCTGCGCGGTGCCGTCGGGATTCGCGGCCCAGAGGTGGTGGAAGTGAACCTGGCTGCGGTCCACGTATTCCCAGCGCGTGTAGAGGATGCGGCCGTCGGGCAGGGGCCAGGGCGTGTTGTCGTGCTCGTTGTTGCTGGAGATGGCGCGGATGTTCCCTCCGTCGGCGTCGCAGCGATGCAGCACGGCGACCTGCGTGAGCCAGCAATTCACCCAGCGTTTGCACCGGCTGCTGACGAAGACGATGCCGCCGTCGGGCAGATAGGCGGGCTCGATGTCGTCGTAGGGGCCGGAGGTGAGCTGTTTGAGCGCGGTGCCGTCCGAACTGATTTCGTAAAGATGATACTGTCCGGTGCCGCCGGGGCGGTAGCTGAAGAGGATTTTCATCCCGTCGTAGCTCACCTGCGGATCACGCACGCCTCCGGAATCATCTTTCAGCAGGGCGGTCAATTCACGCGTGCCGAGATTCAGCCTGTAGAGCCTCGCACCCTCGGCGTAGGCCTTGCGCCCGGGGTCGTGCGAGTAGTAGCCGAAGTTTGCATACCAATGGCCGTCGGTCGGATTTGGCGCGCGGGCGGCAAAGACGATGGACTCGATTCCCTTGAGCGGACCTTCACGGAACCTTGCCAGCAGGCCGCTGCTGTTCAGGGAAATCTTCGGCGGCTGGGAGCTTGTGCCGAGGGTCACGTAGTCATAGATGATCCAGCTGCCATCGCGCAGCGTGAGGGCGATGGAGTTTTCGCCGGCGCGCAGGACGCCCTTTGGCAGGGCGAAGATCATCGCGGCGGGTTTGCCCGATGCGGAAGGGTCGCCGCTTCCATTGCCGGAACCGGACACGACGCGACGCCGGCCAATTTCCTTTTCGTTCACCGCCACTGAAAGTTCCGACGGCGTTAAAGAGTCAGTCTGTCCGACGATGAGGTGAAGTGGCTGCGTCGGCACGGCCTCCAGCCGGAATCGAAGAGTGAACGTGTGCGCCTTGCCTCCGGCCCAGGTGTCGTGGTTGCTGGGATGGATGTAAGGCCAGGCCGTGAGCGGATCCTTGCCCACGTTGAAGATGACGGGCCTGGGGAATTGCTTCGCATATGCCGGCCAGCGCTCCTTCGTGAGCCCGAATTCCATCGCCGAACCGTCGGGCTTCCCGAGCCAGAAGAGCGAGCCGTCGGTCGGAGAGATGCCGCAGGATTGGTCGGCACAGGCCGGCCGGGCCGTGAGGAGGAGCCCCAGCAGGAGTTTCAGCAGCGGGCTGAGGAGCGGGTTGGGGGCGGGCCGGGCTTTGGGTTGTTTTTGGCGCATGGGATTTCTCCCGGTTTTGGCTTCAGGGTGAGCGTGGCTTTCCGAACAGCCCGGCGAGCGAGTCATGCAATTCCACCAGATGCTTTTCCTGCTCATCACTGAACGCGCCCTGACGCTGGCCGTAGGTGTCGAGCCACGTCGCAAAGCGGTCGAGGCCGTCGCGGTTGAGCTTCACCCCTGCGTGGCCGGCGGGATCGCTCAACATCGCGAGCAGGGCGCTCCGTTGGGCGGGGTTCTGGCCCTCCGTTGAAACTCCTTCGCGATAGGCCGCCAGAACGGTGTCGAGCAGGCTCGGTTTGCCGAAACGCGTGAGCGAATCGTAGGACCGGGCGGGCGTGAGGTCGTATTTCGCGGCCTGGGTGTCGCCGCTGTCGGGGCGATGACAGCGGACGCATTGCGCGTCAAGCACGGGCTGGATGAGGCGGTCGAAACGCAGCGGCCACGAGCCTTCGGGCCCGGGCGTGATCTTGGAAGGCTCGCGCAGGGCTGCAAGCGGCGTGGAGGAGGGCGGCGGGGCGTCCTTGCGTGGGTCGTGGCAGCCGGTGCAGCTGAGGGTTTGACCGGGCTGGACATGCGTCGCGCTGCGCATGGTCTGCACGGCGCGGCCTTGCGCGTCGAGCGCCTGGAAAAACAACGCCACACCGGAGG
Source organism: Limisphaerales bacterium (assembly GCA_041666725.1). Taxonomy (GTDB): domain Bacteria; phylum Verrucomicrobiota; class Verrucomicrobiia; order Limisphaerales; family SXTU01; genus SXTU01. Next base: position 5,071 of record JBAYGL010000226.1, on the reverse strand, counting down.
GCACGCGGAAGAAAGCCGAGCCGTCCGCCTCCACCGGCACGGTGCCGAGCACGGCCTTGCCGGGATCGTCCCGCGTGAGGCCGAGAACGGGCTTGTTCATCCACGGCTGGGTTTTGGCCGGGATGGCGACGATGCGCAGGGCCTTCACATCGCCGCGCCGCACGGTTTTCAACCCGAGCGTCACGTCGGCCACGAGGAATCGCCCTTCCTGGGGGCCGTCCCATTGCACGCTGCTGGCCAGCGCGGGCGGACGCTGCTGCGCCCTGAGCGGAATGGGATACATCGAGGAAATCTCCGGGTCGCGGTAGAGCAGTTCGAGTCCGCTGTCGGCGTTGAACAGGTAGAGGCCCATGCCGTTCTTGGGGCGGATGTGCCCTTGTCGCATCTCGTCTTCCATGCCCCACGCGACCAGGTGCGTGCGTTCGGACAACGGCCAGGGATTCGCGTAGAACGCCTTCGGCCAGCCTTCTATCTCGGGAAACGCCGTCTCCGGGGTCAGGCGGGTGATCGGCCGCTCGCCCTCGGCGCCGACTGTCGGGTCGAGCAGGACCAGGCTGCCCATGGTCTGGGAGTGATGGCCGCTCGCGGTGAAGATGATTTTGTGTGAGCCGGGAATGGCGCGCGGCTCGAAGGTGCAGTGCGGTGCCTTGGTGTAGTTGCCGTAGACGAGCCGGGCATTGGTGCCGTCGGGATTGATCGCCCAGAGGCTCATGTAGGGCATGTTGTCGCGGTCCACGTAATCCCAGCGCGAATAGAGGATGGTGCCGTCGTGCGCGACGCTCGGCTCCCACTCGAACATCTCGAAGGGCGAAATCGGCGTGAGGTCGCCGCCGTCGGAGTTCATCGTGTGCAGCGTGTAAACCGCAACGGGGCGTTCCGCACCGCCGCCGCACCGCACGTAGCAGTCGGGCAGGTCGTTTTTGACCAGGGTGGCTTGGGCGCTTTGTTTGTTGGCCTGGAGAGACTGGCCACGGCGCGTGGAAAGGAACACGACGCGGCCGTCGGGCAGGGGGCGTGCGTCGAAGTCGTCGTATTTGCCGTGCGTCAGCTGTCGCACGCCGGAGCCGTCCACGTTCATTTCAAAGACGTGATAAAACGCGTCCTCCGGCACGTTCGCCTTGTTGAGCTTGTCCTTCTCGTTCGCCAGCTCCGGATAATGCCTGCACCAGGCGAACAGGACTTTCTTTCCATCAAACGACAGCGCCGGGCGAAGAAAGCTTCCCGGCTCCTTGAAGGCGGCGTCGGTCAGGCATTCCGTCGTCGGGACGCCGCTCTTCAGCCCGCGCAAAACGTAGATGCCGCCGCCGGGCCGCGACCACCAGCCGTAATACTGGTCCGACATGTGGTTGAAGCTGCCGGGCACGCGCTTGGTGAAAAGGATGGCGTCGAAGTCGAGCAGCGGGGTAGCGAGGGCGAGCTGGCGTTGAAGGGCCCGGGCTTCGAGATAGAGGGGCTGGGCGGATGCCTGGGGTGGGGCTGAGGCGAGCTTCTGTTTGATCTGGGTGAGTTGTTCTGGAGCGCGACTGGACGCTTCTTTCACCATCCGCTCGCAGTTTGCCAGCGCCTTGCGTGCTTCCGCCGTCCAGTCCACCGCGCGGTCGTCCCGTCTGTGCGCCGCAGACCACTGGCTGAGGCTGCTTTGATCCGCAGGTTTGCGCAGCGCGAGGTTTCCACCCTGTCGTCCGATGACCTCCACCTCGTCAAGGTGCAGGAATGTCGTGCCGGGAAGCTGGATGCGCACGAACCGGGCCTCGGCGTTGGCCAGCTTCACCACAAGCGGTGAGCGGTCCGGCATCCGGTAGCCATAAAAAACGTTTCCGTTGTGCTGATACGCTTCGCGCCACTCCTTGCCGTCGTTGGAAAGGAAGATGCGAAACTTCGCCGCGCGCTGCGCCGCGCCCTCGGTGTCGGAGCGATTCCACAACCGCACCTGTGCGAGGGGAGCCGCCTGCCCCAGGTCCACCTGCCACCAAGGGTTGGCCTCCTGCCCGGTGTGAAAGCCCCACTTGCCGTTCGTCACGCCATCACAACCGCCTGCCGCGTCGTCACGGGTCGAGAGGCTTGGAGCAAGTTGTGACTCGGTGCGCAGCTGCGCCTCGGTCAGCCATTCCTTTTCGAGAAGCTGCTGCCACGAGCGCGCGTCTACTGCGGTGGTCGCGGCAAGGGAACTGAAGGCCGCCAGCAACAAGGCGAGTGCCGTGAGTTGAAGTCGTGATGGTTTCATAAGCATGTCGGAAATTCTGCCGCTTCCCAACCGGTTCACCCGGCACCCCGGCGCTGCGGCATGGCCTCGGGAGATTGGCCGCTGTCAGATGTGCGGGACGGACTGCGCGCAGACTGCGCCTTCGGCTTGGTGCAGCGGCCAAACTCCAGGCAATCCGTGCAGGCCGAAAGCTTGATGCAGTCCGGGTCGTTCGCGAGGCGGCGGCGCTTGGCGTCCTGCCACCAGGCGAAAGCCGCCAGGACGACCAGTGCCGCCGAGCGTGCCCAGGCGACGAGGAAGCCTCGGCGGTTCACGGGGCGATGAGGAAGTGAGTTCATGGCGGACGCTCCTCAAACCGGCGCTTTTGGAGTGAAAACCCGCACCGACTTCCGAAACGGATCGAGCACGAAAACGCGGCCGCCTTCGTCGGACGCCACGTCGAAGCCGCCGCCCAGCCGGCAGTCGGCGCAGGCACGCTTGGCCAGTTCCTTGTCATCCACGAGCGTCTCGGGGCCGGCCACCGCGCCCTTGAACGAACCGTTGGCGCTGTAAATGTTCACGCGGGCCAGCCCTTTCTCGCTGGTGATGAATCCGCCGTCGGAGGTGAGCGTGGTGTAAACCGGGTTGCAGCAGCCGCAGAAGCGGTCAATCGCCATGCCCGGCCCGCCCCACGACGATTCAAACCGTCCGTCAAACGTGTAGCTTTCCACGCGCAGGCGGCCCGGGTTCACGATGTGCAGGCGCTCGCGGCCCACCACCAGGTCAAAGTAGGGGCTGGGCACCACGAAGCCGGGCGCACCCGGCGGCTCGCCCTTCTTGCCGAAACGTCCCGTGATCTCGCCCGTGCCGCGGTCGCACATGAGCACCTCGCGCCTCCCGGCGTCGGCGAGATAAACCGTCCGGTCATGCACGCCGATGGCAGTGAGAAACGCGTCCTGCCCCAGTCGTGGGGAACGGAGCTTCTGCTTCCCGCCAAAGTCGTAAACCTCGAAGTGATCGCCCAGCCCGATGAACAGCTCATCCTCTCCGACGGCGTGGAGGCAATGGGGTGGACGGGCAAGCTTGATTTCGCCCTGTAGCTGGCCGGATGCGTTCAGCAGCCTGACTGAGCGATCGCCCGCGACCAGGACGAGTCCGCCGGGGGCCGTTGTGAGGCGCTTGATGTGGTCGAACCCGGTGTCGAACGTCCCCGCAGCCTGATAGAGCAGGTGCTTGGGATCGGTCTTCTCGAACTCACTGACATCGTAGGCGAACGTGGCCTCAGTCTTCGCTCCTCCCGGACTCTTCCCTGCGCCGGGGTCGTGGGCCTTGCGAATCAGCGCCCCGCCAGCCACACCGGACCCCACCAGAGCCGTTCCGAAGAAGGTCCTTCGCGACCATTTACGGGTAGTCGTCATATGCTTACCTGCGTGCCTTCTCCTACTACATCATCCGACACCCCGGGGAACATTGATCTGGGTCAAGTCCTGCGTCTTCCAAAGGCTGTTACGTAACCGCGACAACTGGTTTGACGCAGCGAGTCTCCAAAAATTGGCGGGATGATGAACGAAAAACAGCTAACCGCGGTTCTGCTTGGCCTGATGCTGATGGTCGCCTCGGGCTTCATCGTGCTGCTGTTCAACGGCACGCCTGCGGTGAAGGTCGAAAAGCGCCTTACGGATTTCGCGGCGGAGAAGCGCGCGGGGACGCTCAAGGTTTCGTCAACCAACAGCATCGCTCCGCCAGCACAGGAGGCCGTCGACATCCGGGGAGTTTTTGAAAAGTTCGACGGCCGGCCCGGCGGGGCCAGTTCCTCGTGGCCGCGCTTCCGTGGCGCGGATTTTTCGAACATCTCATCCGCCGGAACGCCGCTGGCCGAGCAGTGGGGTGAAAAGGGGCCGCCAGTCCTCTGGTCGGTGGCTCTCAGCGAAGGACATTCCGGGCCCGCGGTTTGGAACGGCTCGGTCTACATCATGGACTACGACGAGAAGCGCGAGGGCGACATGCTCCGCTGCTTCTCGCTGGCGGACGGCAAGGAAATCTGGCGCCGCTGGTATCACGCGCCCACCAAGCGCAACCATGGCGTCTCGCGCACCGTCCCGGCGGTCACCGACCGGTTCATCGTCACCATGGGACCCCGGTGCCATGTGATGGGCGTGGAGCGCGAGACGGGTGACTTTCGCTGGGGCATCGACCTGGTCCGGGAATACGGCACCGAAGTTCCGCTCTGGTATTCCGGCCAGTGCCCCTTGATTGACGACGGCGTGGCCGTGCTTGCGCCCTGCGGCAGGAAGACCCTGCTCATGGGCGTGGACTGCGCGAGCGGCAAGGTCCTCTGGGAAACACCCAACGCGGACGGGTGGAAGATGTCACACTCGTCGATCATCTCCATGACGCTGCTCGGCCGCCGCATGTATGTCTACGGCGCGCTGGGTGGGGTTGTTGGCGTTTCCGCCGAGGGCCCGGATCGTGGCAAAGTCCTCTGGAAATCGGCCGAGTGGACTCACTCGGTCCTGTCGCCCTCGCCCGTCGCAGTGGACGATCAACGGGTGTTCCTGACAGCAGGCTACGGCGGCGGCAGCATGATGATCGGCTTGAAGAAGGATGGCGACACGGTCCGCGCCGGGACGCTCTTCAAACTCGACAAGACCGTCTTCAGTTGCGAGCAACACACGCCGGTCCTCTACCAGGGCCTCCTCTTCGCCATCCTGCCCAAGGACGCCGCCGAACTGCGCGCCCAGTTCGCCTGCCTGAACCTCGACGGCAAACTCGTCTGGACCAGCGGCAAGACCGAACGCTTCGGCCTCGGCCCGTTTCTCTTCGCCGACGGAAAAATTTTCATCCTGAACGACAACGGGGAACTCACCCTCATCCGCGCCTCGCTTCAGG
>JBAYGL010000225.1:0-8425 GCA_041666725.1 Limisphaerales bacterium | reverse complement strand
TGAGCTGGCGGCGGCCCACGGCGGCGCTGGCGGCGCGGAACCCGCGGAGCCGCGGGTCCGATGTGAGCGCGAGATCGAGGGCGACGAGTTCACGCAGCTCGCCCCGGCACGCGTGCCCATGTGCGGCGAGGATCGCGGGGAGTTCGACGGGCAGCAGGACCTGCTGGCGATAGCCGGCGAGGAAGCGGCGGAGCGTCGCCTCGTCGCGCACGGCTTCCAGTGTCAGGGACGGCGCGGCGAGTGAGAGTGCGGGCAGCGCCTCGGGTGCGCCGAGCTGCTCCAGCAATTCACGGGCGTCGCCGGGGAGTTCCGGCGCGAGCAGCTGGAGTGCGAGGGCGCTTTGCGTCATGCGTTGCGGCGAGGCTATCGGGCAAGCGGGTGCCATCAACGCAAATATCGGCCGGAGGAACGATTGCTTGACGCCCGGTAGGGTGAGACTCCGTCGAACCCTCGATACCGCGCAGCGGTGCGAGCGAAGCGAGATTCAGCAACCGAGTCCGCCCAAGGATGCTCGCTCCGCTCGCCTCGCTGTCGCTCCAAATGGGGCTCGACGGAGTCCCGCCCTACCGGAGGCGCTCCTCACGCCAGCTTGAGATTCTGAAGGATGCGCGTCGTGGCGTGCGCCTTGTTCAGCGTGTAGTAGTGGATGCCCTCGACGCCGTTCTTGAAGAGGTCGGCGGACTGGGCGGAGGCGTATTCGATGCCGAACTCCGTGGCTGCGGCGTCATCCGTGCCGCACTTGTCGAGGCCGTCGAGGAAGGGCGCGGGCAGTTGTGCGCCGCACAGGGCAGTGAAGCGTTTCACCTGCGAGCCGCTCGACGCGGGCAGGATGCCCGGCATCAACGGCACCGTGACGCCTTTCTTCGTGAGGTAGTCCCGGAAGGCGTAGAAGTCCTCGTTGTCGAAGAAGAGCTGGGTGACGACGAAGTCCGCGCCGCAGTCGATCTTGGCCTTGAGCCGGTCCCAGTCCACCTGTCTGCCTTCCTTGCAGGCGATGTGGCCCTCGGGGAAGCCGGCGGTGCCGATGCTGAAACCGCCGAGTTCTCGCAGGTAACTGACGAGCTGGCTGGAGTATTCGAAGCCGCCGGGCGTGACCTTGAACTCGCCGCCGCCGGGCGGATCGCCGCGCAGGGCGAGGATGTTCTTGATGCCGCGGTTGCGGGCCTCGGCGATCACCGAGGCCAGCTCCTCCTTCGTCGCGTTGACGCAGGTGAGGTGCATCATGGTGGTGAGATGGTGCTCACGCTGGATGCGGTCCACGATGCCGATGGTCTTTTCCCGCGTGCCGCCGCCCGCACCGTAGGTCACCGAGCAGAAGTCCGGGCGGAGTTTCATCAGCTCCGGGATGGTCTTTTCAAAGAGGTTCCTGTCGCCCTCGTCCGTCTTCGGCGGGAAGAACTCGAACGAGATGAGCGGCTTGCCCAGGGCTTTTTTGGCCGCGTGAATGTCGCGGATGAATTGCATGGGCGGGAGAGTGGGGGGGAATCTCGGGCACGGCAAGTTTGCAGTGGTTTCGAGCAACAACGGGCATGCAAACCCTGCACCGGCAGTGTCACGCTTTGGACGTTGTGAATGCGCGAGCGGTCGCCCAAGGGTGGCATTGACGCCGCCTTCTCAGCCGGATGCAGGCATCGCTTCGGCTGTGAACGACCGGGACATCTCCGGATATCTTTGAAATCCGTTGACCCGTCTTTGGCTGCTACCTAGATTCGCCACACGATTTTGTAGACACCACCAGAACCCAGAGCATGAGCACACCCACGGCAGCGGCGGCGAGTAAAGGCTTGGAAGGCATCATCGCGGCCCAGACGCGCCTCAGCGATGTCCGCGGTGACATCGGCCAGTTGATCTACTGCGGCTACGACATCGACGAACTCGCCGGCAAGGTCACCTACGAGGAGGTCGTCCATCTGCTGCACTACAACCACCTGCCGAACGCAAAGGAGCTCGCCGACCTGAAGGAGACGCTCGCACAGTTCCGCGACATTCCGCAGGGCGTGATCGACATCATCTGCACGCTGCCCAAGGAGACGCCGCCGATGAACGCCATCCGCACGGCGGTGTCGGCACTGGGCTGCTTCGACACGACGAGCGAGGACGACTCGCAGCATTCACAGCGGCGCAAGGCGCTCCGGCTCATCGCCCAGATGCCGGTGGTGACGGCTTACTTTCACCGCCACCGCCAGGGCCTGCCGCTGGTTCATCCGGATGCGTCCATCGGCGAGGCGGCAAACTTCCTCTGGATGATCAACGGCAAGAAGCCGAGCAGGGACATGGAGGCCACGATGGATGTGTGCTACGTGCTGCACGCCGATCATGGCATGAACGCTTCGACCTTCGGCGCGCGCGTCACCATCGCCACGCTGTCGGACATGTATTCGGCCATCACCACGGCCATCGGCACGCTGAAGGGACCGTTGCACGGCGGTGCGAACGAAGGCGTCATCAAGATGCTCCATGAGATCGGCTCGCTGGAGAACGTGGACAGCTGGGTTGCCGACGCCCTGGCGCAGAAGAAGAAAATCATGGGCATCGGCCACCGCGTTTACAAGGTGCTCGACCCGCGGGCGCCGCATCTCAAGCGCATGGCGCAGCTGCTCAGCACCAAGCTCGGCGAGCCGAAATGGATCCAGATGTCCGAGCGCATCGCCGAGCTGATGCTCGAGAAGAAGCACCTCCACGCGAATGTGGATTTCTACAGCGCCACGGTTTACTACTCGCTCGGCATCCCGACCGACCTCTTCACGCCCATCTTCGCGATTTCGCGCACCAGCGGCTGGACGGCGCACGTGCTTGAGCAGCTCGCCGACAACCGGCTCATCCGCCCGCAGTCCGTTTACACCGGGCAGGTCGGCTTGAAGGTCGTGCCGGTGGAGCAGCGGTGAACTGCGGCGAGTTCAAAGTTTAAAGTTCAAGGTTCAAAGCTGTTCCGCTCTCGCATCATGGCGCGCATCGAAAGATTCGAAGACATCGAAGGATGGAAAAAGGGGCGAGAACTTCGGAAAGCTGTCTATCAGGCCAGCAAGCAGGGAGAATTTACCCGGGACTTTTCTCTCAAAGACCAGATCAGGCGGGCGGCCCAGTCCGTCACCTCCAACATTGCCGAGGGCTTTGAACGCGGTGGCAACCGCGAGTTCATCCAGTTTTTGAGTGACGCGAAAGGCTCTTGCGGCGAGGTTCGGGACCAGCTTTACACCGCTTTGGACGAGAGCTACCTGACGCAGGCAGAGTTTGACAAGCTCTACGCTCAAGCGATGGAAACCAGCCGCCTAATCGCAGGCTTCATGAAGTATCTCCAGCAAACTGAATTGCGCGGCACGAAATTCAGGACACGGGAGGCAGCGCAGTGACTTTGAACTTTGAACCTTAAACTTTGAACTAACCAAGTGAACATCCACGAATACCAGGCCAAGCAGCTCCTCAAACAATACGGTGTCGCCGTTCCCGATGGCGAAGTCTGCAAGACCCCTGCCGAGGCGCTTGCCGCCGCCGAGAAACTGATCGCCGGCGGGCAGAAGATGCTCGTTGTGAAATCGCAGATTCACGCCGGTGGACGCGGCAAGGGCACGTTCAAGAGCGGCTTCAAGGGCGGTGTGAAACTGTGCAAGACCGCCGCCGAGGCCCACGACCTTGCCAAGGCCATGCTCGGCAACGTGCTCGTCACGAAGCAGACCGGTCCTGATGGCCGCCTTGTCAGCACGTTGCTGGTCGCGGGCGCACCGAACATCAAGAAGGAGCTTTACCTCGCCGTGCTGCTCGACCGCGCCACCAGCCGCCCGCTCGTCATGGCCAGCACCGAGGGCGGCGTGGACATCGAGGAAGTCGCCGAGAAGACGCCGGAGAAAATCGTGAAGGAGCAGATTGACCCCGCGCTGGGCTTCCAACCGTGGCAGGGCCGCAAGATCGCCGCCGCGCTCGGTCTCAAGGGCGACCTCGCCAACCAGTGCGGCAAGCTGCTTGCCGGCGTTTACAAGACATGGTGGGAGGCCGACGCCTCCATGGTGGAAATCAACCCGCTCTGCATCATCGAAGGTGCCGACGGCAAGGACCAGCTCGTCGCCGTGGACGCCAAGATCGGCCTCGATGACAACGCGCTCTACCGCCACAAGGACATCCAGGCCATGCGCGACCTCGCCGAGGAATCACCGCTGGAGATCGAGGCGAGCAAGTTCAACCTGAACTACATCAAGCTCGACGGCTCCATCGCCTGCCTCGTCAACGGCGCGGGCCTTGCGATGGCCACCATGGACATCATCCAGCACTACGGCGCCAGCCCCGCGAACTTCCTCGACGTGGGCGGCGGGGCGAGCAAGGACCAGGTCACGGCGGCCTTCAAGATCATCCTCAGCGACCCGGCGGTGAAGGCGATCTTCGTCAACATCTTCGGCGGCATCATGGACTGCAACGTCATCGCCACCGGCATCGTCGCGGCGGTGAAGGAAACGGGCCTGACGCTTCCGCTCGTCGTCCGCCTCGAAGGCAACAATGTTATCGCCGGCAAGAAGACCCTCGCTGAATCCGGTCTCACGATCATCAGCGGCGACTCGATGGCCGACGCCGCGCAGAAGGCGGTCAAGACCATCGCCAAGTAAGATCCATCTCAATCCATCTTCCCAATGGCTATTCTAGTCACCCCCCAAACCAAACTCCTCGTCCAGGGCATCACCGGTGAATTCGGTGCGCGCCACGCCCGGCTCTCCCTCGATTACGGCACGCAGCTCGTCGCCGGCGTCACGCCCGGCAAGGGCGGCCAGTTCTTCGAGCACGGCGGCCACAAGGTGCCCATCTTCGACACCGTCGCCGACGCCGTGAAGCAGACCGGAGCGACCGCCAGCGCCGTGTTCGTTCCGCCGCCCTTCGCCGCCGATGCGATTCTCGAAGGCGTGGACGCCGGACTCGATCTCGTCGTCGCCATCACCGAAGGCATCCCCGTGCGCGACATGGTGCGCGCCCGGCAGGCGATGACTGGAAGCAAGACCCGCCTCATCGGCCCAAACTGCCCCGGCATTGTCACCCCCGGCACCGGCAAAGATTCGCACGGCGGCTGCCGCATCGGTATCGCGCCCGGCTACATCCACAAGAAGGGCAATATCGGCGTCGTCTCCCGCAGCGGAACGTTGACCTACGAGGCCGTCTGGCAGCTCACCTCGCGCGGCGTGGGCCAGAGCACCTGCGTCGGCATCGGCGGCGATCCCGTCAACGGCACCTCGCATCTCGACGTCATCAAGCTTTTCATGGCCGACCCGGAGACGAAGGGCATCATCATGATCGGTGAGATCGGCGGCAGTGCCGAGGAAGAGGCCGCCGAGTGGATCGCGAAGAACGGCACCAAACCTGTCGCCGGCTTCATCGCGGGCGCGACCGCGCCTCCGGGACGCCGCATGGGCCACGCGGGCGCGATTGTCAGCGGAGGCAAGGGCACCGCCGAGGCGAAGATTTCCGCGTTCAAGGCCGCCGGCATCGGCATCGCCGCCACGCCCAGCGACATGGCGGACACGCTGTTGAAGATGATGTAGGCGCAACCTTCAGGTTGCGAATCCCCGCCGGAACATCACACGCAGGCTGAAGCCTGCGACTACGGGCCCACCGGCAAAGGCCGTTGCAGCGCATCGCGCACCGCAGCCAGCAGCTTCTCGGTGGCGAAGGGCTTGGGGATGAACTCCACATGCACGCCAGGGGAGGCGGTGGCGACCATGACCTTCTCTCGGTCCATCAGGCCGCTCACCGCAATGTAGCGGACCTGCGCGCCCATCTTGTGCAGCGAGCGGATGAGCGCCGCGCCGTCCATCACGGGCATCACAATGTCGGTGATCACGAGCTGTATGTCCTGCCGGTGCCGCATGAAGAGCGTCATGCCCTCCGAGCCGTCGCAGGCGGTGATGACGCGGTAGCCGTATTTCTCCAGCGTGACGCGCGAAATTTCCCGGAAGCCCGCCTCATCGTCCACGAGCAGGATGCATTCGCCGTTGCCGCGCGGAAGCAAACGCCGGGGCTGTGGTTTCTCCGGACCGGGCGAGTCGCTCGTGGCCGGCAGATAGATGCTGAACCGGCTGCCGCGATGCGGTTCGCTTTCCACCGTGACAAACCCGCCGTGCGACCGCGCGATCGCCTGCACCGCAGTCAGCCCGACGCCTGCGGACTGCCGCCGGTCTTTTGTGCTGAAGAACGGCGTGAAGACGCGCTTCAAGTCCTCCGACGGAATGCCGCAGCCCGTGTCGGTCACCGTGAGGACGACGTGCAGGCCGGGCCGCCCGCCGCTGTGCAGGCGCAGATCGCCTTCTTTGAGGATGAGGTTTTCCGTGAGGATTTCGAGCCGTCCCCCGCTGGGCATGGCCTCGCGTGCGTTGATGCACAGGTTCATCAGGGCCTGGCGCAACATTTCCGGATCGGCCGCCACCGCCCATCCGTTCTCGGCCACGGAGGTGCTAACCTCGACGCCGGAGGAGATGGACTGGCGGAGGTGCCGGCCAACCTCATCGACGATGGAACTCATGGTGATCTCCATGCGTTCCGCAGGGTCGGGCCGGGCGAGCATTTCCATCTCCTGCATCAAGTCGGCGAGCCGGCGCGGCTGTGTGTCGGACGGGTCGGGCCGGTTCAGGGAGTCGGCCTCGGTGCGCACGCGAAGCAATTGCGACGCCAGCAGCATCGGCTCCACCGCGGCGCGCAGTTCGCGCGCCATCACATCCCCCAGCGCGGCGAGGCTGGCGGCCTGCTGGGCGCGAAGGAACTGCGCCTCGTTGAGCTGGAGACTGCCCGCAGCCGTGTTGACGACGAGCAGGGACTGCGGCCGGGCGGCGGCGTCGCGAAACAGCGTCCAGCGGCTCTGCACCACGATCGCGGCGCCGTCCTTGGCGGTCTGCCGCAGCTCTCCCAGCCACTCGCCGCGCTGCTGCACCGCATGACGGGCCTCGGCGAGCTGCGGCGGCGGGGCCGGATGCAGCAGCGTGTGAAGATTGCGGCCGTGCGCCTCGGCGGCGGTCCAGCCGTAAAGGCGTTCCGCACTCTTGTTCCAGTAGAGGATTTCCTCCTCCGGGCCGCAGACGATGATCGCATCCGAAGCCTTGTCCAGCACGGCCGCCTGCGCGCGCAACTGCTCCTCCGCCTGACGGCGCTCGGTGATGTCGCGGCAGACGAGGATGACGCCGGTGCGCGCGCCGCCTTCGTCGCAGACCAGGTTGATCTGCGATTCGATGCTCCGGTGGATTGCGCCTGATCGCAGGCGGAATTCCACCCGGCGGACAATGCCGGTGCGGACGGCCTGCGTGAATTCATCCCTCACGCGCGCGGCTTCGCCGCCGTCCAGAAGGCTCCAAAAATCCGGGCAGGAACCCCCGGCTGACGCGCCCCAGGCGGCCAGGGCCGCCGGATTCGCGTAGGTGCAGCGGCCCTCCGCATCGAAGACCAGTATCCAGTCGCTGACGTTTTCAGTGATCTGGCGCAGCTGCTCCTCGCTGCGGCGCAGGCGCGTCTCCGTCTCCTGGAGCTGCTCGCGTTCGACGATCTCGCGCAGCGCACGGCGCACCGACGGGACAAGCCGCTCGATGCGCTGCTTGATCACGTAATCCGTCGCGCCGTTCTTGAGGCTCTCGACGGCGTGCTCCTCGCCCATCACCCCGGAGATCAGGATGAAGGGGATTTGCGGACGGCGCTGCCGGGCCAGCGCCAGCGCGGTCATGCCGTCGAAGCCCGGCAGGGAAAAGTCAGACAAGATGACATCGAACCCGCCCTTCTCGAGCGCGGCCTCAAACGCCGCCCGGGTGTCCACAACCCGGAACTGGCACGCCAGGCTTTCCGCACGGAACAATTCCTGCACCAGTTCGCAATCCGGAGGGCTGTCCTCCAGATGGAGAATGCAGAGCGCGGGCTTGGGCGAGAAGTGGCTCATTGCGTTTGGATGAGTGCAGTTGTCATCGCAGAAGGACACCGGGATTGGCAACACTATTTGCCCTGAAGCTGCGTTCCGCCGGGCGCGTTTGGAGGGCTTGGGTCTTCAGTGTCGATCAGGTAGGGTTTCGCAATCATGACAGACGGCAGCCAATCCGCGCCGACGCTGGCGGAGGAATTTCTCACGGAGTTCCGGGCGTTCCGGGCACGGCTGCCAGACAAGCCGCTCTTCTTCACGCTGCTCGGCGCATGGGCGCTGCTCTTCCATTTCCTCGGCCACTGTTCGTTCAATTTCACCGACCAGCCCTCGCTGTTCGCGTGGATGTGGGGAGCGTGGAGCGCGGAGGCGCTGGAGGCCGGGCACGGCAAGATCGTTCCGGTGGTCGTTCTCGTCCTGCTCTGGCTGCGGCGCAACGAGCTGCTCGCCACGCCGGCGCGGAACTGGCTCCCGGCACTGGGCGGACTGGCCGTGGCGCTCGTCATCCACGTCATCGGCTTCACGGTGCAGCAACCGCGCATCTCGATGGTGGCGCTGGCG
>JBAYGL010000224.1:0-8434 GCA_041666725.1 Limisphaerales bacterium | reverse complement strand
CTGCTGCTCTGGTCTGCTCATATAACTGTTTGCGGCAATTCAACCTTTGAAGCTGGGCAACTACACGTGTGCCTAAACCTTGGCCCCGGCGAACCGGTAACTTTTCAGTCTGCTCTCAGGAAAACCGCGCCCGGCGTGAATGCCGAAGCTGGCGCTGGTTGGTTGCGACGGGCCGAATTGATACCGCATCACGGCCGGGATGCAATAGTTATTTTGAGGGAAGGACGGAGCCTGGCTTTGCCTTGAGCGCGATGCCCGGGTTCCTTACGATCCGGGGCCATGAATGTGTTTGTCACGGGCGGGGCGGGTTACATCGGGTCGGTCTGTGTCGAGGAACTGCTCAACGCAGGGCACGCGGTCACGGTGTTCGACAACCTTTCGGAGGGGCACCGCTCGGCGGTGGACGTTCGGGCCAGGTTCATCCTGGGCGACCTGGCGGACCGTGACCTGGTGGCGCGCTCCCTCACCGGCGCCGGGGCCGAGGCGGTCATCCATTTCGCCGCACATGCGCTGGTCGGGGAATCCATGCAGAACCCGGGCAAGTATTTTCGGAACAACGTCGCGAACGGGCTGAACCTTCTCGACGCGGCCGTCGTTGCCCGCGTCAGGAAATTTGTCTTCAGCTCGACATGTGCGACCTACGGAGTGCCGGAGAAGATGCCCATGGACGAGTCGCTGTCGCAGCGGCCGGTCAACCCTTACGGCGAGTCCAAGCTGATGTTCGAGAAAATGCTCCAATGGTATCAGCAGCTGCACGGCTTGGAGTTTGTGGCCTTCCGCTATTTCAACGCCGCGGGCGCGAGCCACAAGTTTGGCGAGCACCACCGCATCGAGACGCATCTGATCCCAAACGTGCTCAAGGTCGCCCTCGGCCAGAAGGAGGAGTGCGAGATTTTCGGCACGGATTATCCGACGCCGGACGGGACGTGCATCCGGGACTACATCCACATCGCGGACCTGGCACAGGCGCACATTCTCGCCCTTGCGCCCACGAAGGCCGGGTTTTTCAACCTTGGCAACGGGGCCGGTTACTCGGTGCGCGAGGTCATCCAGACCTGCGAGCGCATTTCAGGGCGGCCCATCAGGGCGGTCGAGAAACTCCGGCGTCCGGGTGATCCTCCCCGGCTGGTGGCCGCCGCTGACCGGGCGATTGGGGAACTTGGGTGGCGTCCCGCCTTTGCCAAACTGGACGACATCGTGGCCAGTGCCTGGGACTGGCACCGGCGGCATCCGAACGGATACCGGGGGTGAGAAGGCGGAGTTTTTTGCGCTGTTTGAGCGCCTCCGCGCCTCCATCAGGGGATTTTCGTATGGACTTTGCCTTCGCTTCTCTTTGAACTAAGCGCTCCTGTGCCGGTCAATCATCGCCAATACTCACTACAAAGCATGCGCGCGGACAAAGCGAAGCCTATTGGCCCCAAGAATCCCGAACCGAAGCCCAGGCCTTCGTCCAGTCCATCTGCCAAAGCCGGCGTCCCTCCGTTGGAACCCGCCCCCGGCCCCGTGGCTCCGCTGTTCAACCGGGTGGACTGGTTCACGTTCGGCATCACGTCGCTGCTCGTGTTTCTCGGCTATTTCTGGACGCTGGCGCCGGACCTGACTTTGGAGGACTCGGGCGAGCTGGCCGTCGGATCGTTCTACGCGGGGGTGCCGCATCCGCCGGGTTATCCGGTCTGGACGGTCTTCACGTGGCTGGTGTGCAAGCTGGTGCCCTACTCGAACGTCGCGTGGCGCGTGGCGCTGGCCTCGGCCATCCAGGGTGCGCTGGCCTGCGGGTTTATCGGCATGATGGTGTCGCGCGGAAGCGCGATGATCATCGAGGGCTTCGAAAGCCTCCGGGGCATCGAACCCAAGATGGAGAAGGCCATCTGCATCGTGTGCGGCTACGTGGCCGGGATGCTGATGGGGTTCAACGGTTATCTCTGGAGCCAGGCGGTCATCGTCGAGGTTTACGCGATCAGCGTGCTGTCGTTGACCGGCTGCCTGATCTTCCTGATGCGCTGGATGCACGCGCCGCACCAGCGGAAGTATCTTTACTGGTCGGTCTTCTGGCTGGGCATCTGTTTCACCAACCATCAGACGCTGCTCGTGGCGGCGATTGGCATCGAGGTGGCCGTGCTCGCGCGCGACGCCAAGCTGGGCCGCGACGTGTTCTTCGGCAACACCGTGATCTTTCTGGTCACCGGACTCCTGCTGATGGTGCGTTATGGCGGCGCGGCGGGCATTGCAAACTCGGGGCTGAATCTGGCCTACATCAAGGCCTTCGTCGTCATCGGCCTGGGTTCGATGGTGGTGACGGCATGGCTGTTCATCCACACCGGGGGCAGGCTGGCGACGGAGTGGAAGGCCGCCATCACCATGCTCGTGATGTGGATTCTCGGCGCGGCGTTTTACTTCTACATGCCGCTGGCGGGCATGACGACGCCGCCGATGCAATGGGGCTACCCGCGCACGGTGGAGGGTTTCATTCACGCGCTGACCCGCGGCCAATACGAGAGGGGCAACCCCACCTCCGGCCTGGATCGTTTCTTCGGCCAGCTTCAGACCTACGTGGATGGCTCCATCGAAGAGATGAACATGGTCTATCTCTTCATCGGTCTCATCCCGCTGGCGGTCATTTTCTACCGGCGCATCGAGCAGGAGGAGAAGGCATGGCTCGGTGCGGCGTCCGGCCTCTACGCCTTTGTCTGCCTGTTCAAGCTGGCCACGCACCGTGTCGAGTATCAGCCGGTCATTCCCGGCATGATCTACGGCTACCTGTTCCTGCTCATCGGGATCATCCCGTTTATTTTCCTGCGCCATGCGGGCGGCCGGCCGGAGCGTTCCTGGCTGGCGGGGCTGACGACCGTGTTCCTCTTTCTCTCGCTGATGCTGATCTACCTGCTGAACCCGCCGCCGGACCGGCAAAGCCAGCAGTTGAACCGCGTCTTCTTCACGGCGTCCTACGTGCCGGTGGCGATGCTCGTAGGCTACGGGTTGGCGATGATCGCCGCCGCGGTGGTGACGCAATATGCGTTCTTCCGCCGCTGGCTGCTCGCCGGGTGCGCTGTCGCGGCGGGGGTGGCCTGGTATGCGATGGACACCCTTCAAGTGGACTATCCACTGGCCATTTTCACGGCCCGGTTTGCGCTGGGGCTGGCGACGGCGGCGATCCTTCTCTTCGCAATCTGCCGGACGCGTGTGCCGCTGCTGCTGCTGCTGGCGATCTACTCGGTCATGCCGGCGCATACGATTCTTTCCCACTGGTATGAGAACGAGCAGCGCGGCCATCTCTTCGGGTTCTGGTTCGGGCATGACATGTTCACGCCTCCGGTGGAGACCAAGGACGGCCAGCTCACCTATGACCGCAAGGAGCGCGAGGCCGCGCTGAAGGATCCCGCCCGGGCCAAGTTCACCTACCCGGAGATGTCACCGCACACGGTGCTTTACGGCGGGACGGACCCGGGGCGCTTCTGCCCCACTTACATGATTTTTTGCGAGAGCTTCATCAAGCCGGAGCAGCGCCGCAACCCGGACTTCGACCGGCGCGACGTTTACATCATCACCCAGAACGCCCTCGCGGACGCCACCTACCTGATGTATATCCGCTCCCACTACAACCGGAGCAACCAGCCGGATCCTCCGTTCTTTGCCGGGCTGGTGGACCATTTGCAGGGGATGTTTCTCAGCCGTCAGGCGCGTGACAGCAAAGCACGCGGCTTGCCTTACGAGACAGGCGGCCTGGCCAAGCTGGCCGGCCTTTTTCACGGGCCCGCCAAGCCGTTGGACTGGCTGTTTGGTGAAAAGGTCGGCAAGGCAATCGAGCGGGACCGTCGTGCGGGCTCCTCGCTGTTTGAGCCGGAGCAGTTCACGAACGTGAAGGACCTCGCCGCCAGGCTTCAGCCCGGCCCCAACCAGGATCCGCTCTCCAAATGGCTTCACGAGCAGTTATCGGCCGAGACCCGTGCGCTCCTTTCCGGTGACAACGAAGCCGCGCTCCGCAAGGCGCTGGCGAAGGAGTTCAACGTCCTCATCGAGCGCGAGATGCCGGAACGCTGGAAAGTCTTCGAGGATTTGCACCGCATTCACGCGGAACACGCCGAGGCCGAAGGCCGGGCCCAGCAGCAGGAGAATGATTTGCGCAATTCCATCCAGGCCCAGGCCCAGGCGCAGAAGGTCACCCAGCAGGTGCTCCAGCAGACGCTCGTCCGCGCGCAGGCCGAGGCCGCCGCGAAGATACACGCCGTGCAGGACGCCCGCGCCAGGGCCAAGCAGGCGCGGCGTGACGAGTTCGTCAATTCCTCCGCGCCGTTCTACAGTTCCAACCGCTTCGCGCACATCAAGCTCGATGCGCGGCTCCAGCGTTTTGCCCGGCAGGATCTCACATGGGCCGCCATACGTCTCAACCGCCTGCTGCTCGAAGCCGCCTATCCCGACGCCATCACCAAGAGCCAGGGCGGCGTCTATCCTGACCTCGAAATCCAGATCGCAACGGTCGAGGACTCTTCCAAGGCCTTC
The DNA here is from genome assembly GCA_041666725.1 of Limisphaerales bacterium. GTDB lineage: Bacteria > Verrucomicrobiota > Verrucomicrobiia > Limisphaerales > SXTU01 > SXTU01. The sequence goes on along the minus strand of JBAYGL010000224.1, from coordinate 3,937 downwards.
AGCGAATACGTCGAGGAAGCCCGCCGCCGTCTGGATCACGACATGAAGCTCCCCAACGAGCCCCGCCAGATCAGGCCGGGTGAGGACGTGCGTTACGACGAGGCGACGGGACGCATCCAGGTCAGCGGCCAGGTCGCCGTCATGTCCATCAACGGCCTCCTCACCAAGGTCATGTTTGACAAAAATCCCGACCATGAATTCTACGTGGAGGAGAGCTTCCCGTTGGACTGGATGTATCCGCACCTCACCCCGTCCGGCATCATCATGAAGATCAACCGGCAGCCCCTGCCGGAGATGACGCAGGAAGTCGTGGACCGCGACCACCGCTTCTGGAGCAAATACAGCGAGCGGCTCATCGGCAACTGGATCACCTACGACACCACGGTCTCGAACATCTGCGAGTTCGCAGAGCAGGTTTACGTCCGCCGCAACCTCAAGACGGTGAAGGTCGCCGGCAAGGAAGTTTTCCCCGATTCCCGTTTTGTCCGGGATGACGACGCGCAAAAGGCGTTCTCCAAGCTCCGCAGCGCCATCGCCGGCGTCTATTTCTGGCGCATCAACGAGGCGGGCCGGCGGGGCAACCTAGCCGAGCAGCAGCGCATGATCAAGGAGTGCGACTTCGCCTTCCGGCAGGCGTTCGCCTTCTGTCCCTACAGCCCCGAGGCGGTCTTCCGCTACTCAAACCTTCTGATGAGCCTTGGACGCCTTGAGGATGCGCTGATGGTTGCCCGGACCTTCCAGAAACTCGACCGGAACAACCGCTCTGCCAGCGACCTGGTGGACCAGCTTACCGAAATGCGCCAGCGCCTGAGCGGCAATGCGCAGACCCAGAACCAGGCGGCCCAGTTGCAGGGCCAGTTTCCCCAGATCGAGGCCGCCTACCGGAGCAACCCTGCCAATCCACAGGCCGCCATGAATCTCGTCGCCGCCTATGTCCAGACGCGGCAGACCAACAGCGCCGTCGCCATTCTCGACTCGCTCGCGCAGACCGCCAGCAATGACGCGGTGGTGCTTGTGCCCGTCGCTCAGGCCTACCAGCAGCTGGGCCAGGCGGCCAAGAGCCAGCTGACACTCACCCGTTTGCTGCCGCTCAGCGACCGGATCCTCACCAACCCGCAGTCTGACAACTCCCGGCTCCAGGCCGCGCTTCAGGCGTATCAACTCGCCGGCAACGTCGGGAAAATGGAGGAGTCGCTGCAGCGCCTCGTGAAGTTGAATCCCACCAGCCCGGAACTCTGGTATGATCTTGGCGCCCTGCTCACCTTTCAATCGAAGACCAACCCGGCCATCTCAGCCGTGAGCAATGCCGTCCAGTTCAGCAACGCGCGGCTCAGGCAGACGCCCGGTTCCCAGGACCTCCGAAAACTCGCCACGACCGATGGACGGTTCAATGCCATCCGTTCGCACCCGGACTTCCAGAAGGTCGTGTCCGCCAAACCCTGAGCCGGCTCAGTTTGCGGCCAGAATCCGGTCCACCTGTGACATGGACACTTCCGGGCTGCCCTCGGTCCAGATGACGTAGTCTGCCGCCGTCATTTTTTTCTCGATGGGCCATTGCGCCGCAATGCGCTGCTGGACCTGCTCCGTGCTCCAGCCGCGTGCGGCAAGCCGCTGCTGCTGTGAGGCCGCCGAGCACCCGACGCAGATGACCTTGTCAAAATGCCTGGCGGAATTCGTCTCGAAGAGCAGGGGGATCACCACCACGCCCAGCTTCACTCCGTCCGAGCGCCACTGGTCCACCTGCTCCTGCCACAGCGCGCGGATGCGCGGATGCAGCATGGCCTCAAGCTGTTTCCGGGAAATCTCGCTGGCGAAGACGCGCCGCGCCAGCTCGTCGCGGCGCAGCGATCCATCCGCAGCCAGCACGGCCGCGCCGAACATCTCCTGAATTTCCGCGAGCGCCGGCTGGCCCGGTTCCACTACCTTGCGCGCCAGCACATCCGTGTCGACCACCGACACGCCGCGCCGCTCCAGCAACTGGGCCACGGTGCTCTTGCCCATTCCCAGCCCGCCGGTCAGTCCGAAAATCTTGGTTGGAATCACATGGCGAAAATATCGGCAGCCCCAGTGTCGGAGCGAGCAAGAAGTTGATCGGGTCGCAGCCCGTGTTTTCGCGGCAGGCGTGCGGATGAAGCGCGGGCATGCCGCACCGGGCAATTTGCCGGCTGGATACCGGCCGCGGATTGCTGGATACTGTCCCCGCTGATGGACTTGCCCATTAAACTGATCTCGACCGACTTCGACGGAACGCTGCACGCGGATCATGAGAACCCGCCCGTGCCGGAGCGTTTGCAGGCGCTCATCGGAGACTTGCAGCGTCGGGGGGCGAAGTGGGTCATCAACACGGGACGCGATCTTTCCAGCCTGATGGAGGGGCTTGGCCGCGCACACCTGAGCATTCAACCGGACTGGCTCGTGACGGTGGAACGGGAGATTCATTTCCGGGAGGGATCGCGTTTCTTCCCGTTGCAACCGTGGAATGGTGACTGCGAGAACGCGCACCGGGAGCTGTTCCGCCTGGTGGAGAAGGACCTGCCCCGGCTCTTCCAATGGGTCAACGGCCGTTTCAGCGCTTCAGTTTATTCGGATGTATATTCGCCGTTCTGCCTCATCGCCGGGAACAACGCGGACGCGGACAACATCGAGGCGCATCTGGGCGATTACTGCGAGTCCGTGCCGAATCTGACGGTGGTGCGCAACGACGTGTATGCCCGCTTCAGCCACACGGCTTACAGCAAGGGCACGGCCCTCGCCGAGATCACAAGGCAGCTGGGACTCACCCGTGAATGCGTCTTTGCGGCGGGCGATCATTTCAACGACCTGCCGATGCTTCGCGACGAGCACGCGTCCTGGCTGGTCGCGCCCGCGAACGCCATTGCGCCGGTGAAGGAGGCCGTCTGGCGCGAAGGCGGCTACGTGAGCGACCACTTCTGGGGGCACGGGGTGGCGGACGGCCTCGAGGCGGCGATGAGGGAGGCGGGCCTGCTGTAGCCCGCGTTCAGTTTCGCGCAGTGAAGCCGCCCTGTGTGCGTTCAAGCTCGGTGTCCAACGCGACCCGCAGCTTCGACAGAATTTCTCCAGCCTCGGGTGTAGCGATGCGGTTGGTGAGTTCCTCCGGGTCGGCCTTGAGGTCGTAGAGTTCGTCGCCGACTCCGGGCTTGAGATAGTGAATCAGTTTCCATCCATCCTGAACCACGGCCGCATACCACGGGACGTTGTGATACGCGGCAGCTGTCGGTTCGCTCTTCAGGAACCGGGAGACGTTTGAGCCGTAGACATCTCCGCTGAACTCGTAGAGGCAGGGGTGAGGCCATGCGGCGGCGGGGTTCTTCAGGAGCGGCGTGAGGTCCCGGCCGTGGATGGCCCATGGGATTTTCACCCCGGATTGTGCGGCAAAGGTCGCGATGAGATCGGGTGCGTTTACCGGCACGTTGCAGACCCTGCTCGCAGGCGTGAGGCCGGGCTGCGACACGATGAGCGGCGAACGGTAGGTGGCGTCGTAGGGGCCGAGCTTCGTGCGGAAACCATGCTCGCCCATGCCGAAGCCCTGGTCGGCGGTGTAGATGATCAGCGTGTTGTCGAGCTGGCCGGTTTCTTTCAACGCGGCGAGCAGTCTGCCGACGCCCTCGTCAATCGCCGGGACGCACTCGTTCATCTGGCGGACGAAGTTTGCGTAGGTCTGCCGTTTTTTGCCGCTTTCGTCGCCGAAGGACTCGCCGCTCCTGCCCGCAACGGCGGTGCCGTCAGCGTCGCGGGCCCATGCCTGGGTCAGGTTGAGGTAGTCCGGTTTGCCGGGGCGTGGCGGGAAAATGTCCTTCGGCAAGGGCACCTCGGCACTGGCGTAAAGACCCTTGTGCCGCGCGGCAGGCTTCGACGGGCCGTGGATGCTGCCGTAGCAGAGCCAGAGGAACCACGGCTTGTCGGCGGCGCGTGTCTT
>JBAYGL010000223.1:0-8457 GCA_041666725.1 Limisphaerales bacterium | reverse complement strand
TCTGTTCCGGCGTGGCGAGCGGGAGGTCCGGCTCATCCTGGTTGTTCAGCATCGCGAACAGGCCGTAATACTCCTTCTGCGAGAGCGGATCGAACTTGTGGTCGTGGCACTGCATGCAGCCCACCGTCAGCCCCAGCCACGCCGCTCCCGTGGTGTTCACGCGGTCCACGACGGATTCGAGGCGGAACTGCTCCTTGTCAATGCCGCCCTCCTGGTTGATCTGCGTGTTGCGATGGAAGCCGGTCGCAATCTTCTGCTCCAACGTCGCGTTGGGCAGCATGTCGCCCGCGAGCTGCTCGACGGTGAACTGGTCGAACGGCAGGTCGCGGTTCAGCGCGGCGATCACCCAGTCGCGGTAGCGCCAGATGCTGCGCGGTGCGTCGATGCTGTAGCCGTTCGAGTCCGCGTAGCGCGCCACATCCAGCCACCAGCGGCCCCAGCGCTCACCATAGTGCGGCGACGCCAGCAGCCGCTCGACGAGCTTCTCATAGGCGTCCGGCGACTTGTCATTCACGAACGCATCCACCTCGACGGGCTTCGGAGGCAAACCCAGCAGGTCCAGCGAAAGCCGGCGAATCAGCGTGACGCGGTCCGCCTCAGGCGAAGGCGTGAGCTTCTCCTTCACAAGCCGGGCACGGATGAAGGCATCAATCGGGCTTTGAACTTTGAACTTTGAACTTTGAACCTCTGGGACGGCGGGTCGCCTCGGCGCAACGAACGCCCAATGCACCTTGCTCCCCGGCTGCTCGTTCGCCGGAGCCTTCGCGCCCTCGTCAACCCACCGGCGCACCAGCGCGATTTGTTTGTCCGACAGCGGCGGCTTTTTGTAAGGCATCCGAGTGATGTCCTTGTGCGTGCCGGAGATCACCTGCACCAGCAGGCTGTCCGAGGACTTGCCGGGCTTGATGGCCGGGCCGGTCTGCCCACCCTTGAGTGCGGACGCGGCTGTGTCGAGCCGCAGGCCGTGCTTGGGCTGCGTCGCGCCGTGGCACTGGTAGCAATGCTGCGCGAGCAGCGGCTGGATTTCCTTCACATAATCCACCGGCGCGGCAGCCAGCGTGACGGCGGACGCGGCGAGCGTTCCGATGGCAGCGATCAACTTCATGCAATGAGATGGCGTGAAAATACACGGCTTGGACTGCCGAGACAGGAGGAAATTCGCCCCCGTGCCGTCGACTTGCAGTCACGCGCTCTCGACCACACACAAGGCGCTTGAACCGAACGCTCCTCAACGCAAAGGCACAGCACGGCGGAGCCGCAACCAAAGTGGCCGGATGACTTGCTTTAACGCAAAGGGCGCAGAGACCGCAGAGAGGCGCGGAGACGGATATTTCCCTTCGATCTCTGCGCAATCTTTGCGGTCTCCGCGTCCTCTGCGTTGGAAAAAATCTTCTCAGACAGCGACAAAGTTGGGAGATAGCAATGCAGTGACACAAAGACGCGGAGGTAAAAGAACTATCCCGAAGGGATTGCGTCCTTCAGCCCAGCGTTGCCACGACGAAGGAGGGGCTACGCTGGGTGGTGGCCGAAGAATTGAAACCAACCCCGACGGGGTTGTGTCCGCCCGTTACCCGCAGGCCGCAACCCCGTGGGGTTGGTGCTCATCTGGACAGTTCACCCAAGGTAGCTCGTGCCTCGCAACCTTGGGCTGTGGGTCGGAATCCCGTTGGGATTCCCGCTTGGTCCACCTTGCGCCTCTGCGTCTTTGCGCCCTTGCGTTAAACTTCAACTGCCGGATTTGGCTTCCACCTCATTCGCCAGCCGCCAGCAGAGCCACATCGGGAAGAAGCCCACGACGCCGAATGCGCAGTCAATCATCCGCCAGCCCGGCGGAATCCCGCGCACCGCGCCGAACACCAGCGCCCACGGCACCACCGCCACGCACGCAATCATGCCGAACTGGAACAGCCACTTGTTCCGCACCGGGTCGCGCCACGCACCCACGAACGCGACCCCGATGACCAAATGCCCGAACGCCAGCCAGTCCGTGCCGTAGGCGAGGAAGGGAAACTTCGCGTTCGTCTCGCGCAACGCGTCGCCGACGCGGTGAATCCAGCCCGCGAGGCCATCGGTCCCCTGCCCTGCCAGCCGCTCCAGCACCGCCAGCTCCGTCTCCAGCGGAATCGCCGTCAGCCCGCTGACCACGAGACCGAAGATGAAGAACGCCGTCCACGCGCGGAGGCGGCGAAGGCAAAGGGATTGTTCATCGGCACTCATCTGTGGAGTTTGGCCGTCGCCGGCAAGGTGAAGGTGCATTCCGCAGAACTCCACCAAGTAGCAAAGGTTCATCGCACTACCGGGTGCCTGCCTCAACTTCTCCAAATCGCTTGATTATCCAAGCCAAGAGTTGCGGCTTCATCCCCACGAATCGTTCGCGCGTTGCCATATGTGCATCCTTTGTGGAAAGCGAAACTCAAAGACCAGAAATAATCAGGCTCGGTAAAGAAGAATATCTGGACGGTCACGCCTCGGTCCACGACTTTGACTGCGATAGCCTCATGCTCAATGCCACGATGAGAAATCGTGATATTCTCATACTCGTCCTTCCGCCCGGACGGCAATGGCCCAATCTTCACGAGGACTGGATGATTGAAATCGTCTCCGGAAGGACTACTGATGCACCCATTTTCTGAAATCTTTACCAACACTCGGCCCTCTTCAATACCCTGTGTCCTTTCGAGTAGCTTGTAGTCCACTGCACCAATGTTCTTTGCGATGAACCGTGAGAGTTCAAGAACCTCCGCGAGAATTGCCTCAGTCGGACGAACAACTTCCGGTATTTCCTCAGCAGCCAGTGCCAGACTTACGTCCCTTTCGAGGTCAGGCCACCACTTTTCAAAAACTCTGTTCAGAATTTCAGCGGTTAAGCCTTTCTCTTTTAACAGTGCGTTAATATCTGAAACCAGCTTCTTGACCTGCTCTTTGTTAAAGGAAGTCGCTTGAAAATGTGACAATGGTCCGTCCAGTTCCCTTGCCGCCAAGTCTCCAAGCAGAAGCGCAGATACCTGTGCGTCGGTGAACTTGGACAGTGCTCCAGCTTCGAAGAGAATCCATGGCGAACTCAGATTATCGCGCGTTAGGCAAATGATTCCAAACGACGAGTCCTGCAACTCTCGGGAGATTTCTATGAGCCAACGTTTCCCCTTCCGAATGTCCTCGGAGGATACGAAAGGTTGCACTTCGTTCAAAACGCATTTGAGCCATTCACGAAGCAGCGTGGCAGCTTTATGGCTCCTTGCGCCTGACCAGCTAATGAATATTTTCATACGTTTCTGCCAACGGTGCCCTGGCTCAACTCAAACCGGAAACACCCTGAATCCCAGCAACACTGCCGCCTCGCGCAGTTTCTTGTCTGTCGCGACCATCTCCGTCTCACCGGCCACGCGCGCGGCGGCGAGATGCAGCGCGTCCATCGTCCGCACCGGCACCGGCGGAGTGTGGCGGTAGCAAGCGGCCATCACCCGGTCGAACTCCTGTGCGAGCTGCCCGGTCGGCTCGACGATTCCCAGCCAGCCAGACGCGATGTCGGTTTCCAGTTCCCGCCAGACGGTCTCGGCTCCGTTCATTCGGATGGCTCCGGCCACCTCTTTGCGCAGCGCCACCCGCCGGAATTCCCACACCGTCACGCGGGCGGTGGTCAGCGTGGCATTGGGTTCCGCCGCCTTGGTCTCGAAAGCCGGTGAGTCCACCTCCGTCGTGTAGAGTTTCGCCAGGGCGGACGTGTCCCAATAGCTCATGACGGCTATTCCCCCCGGTCTTCGTCCAGCAACTGCTCAACCGTCGGCCCTGCCTTGCCAGTGGCAAGCCGTGCGCGGAGCCGCGCGAGCCGCGCGAGCCACGGGGTGCGGTCCTCGCGGGGCGGGGGCGGCATGGCGTTCGTGCTGCGGGTCAGCAGCCACCGGAGCAACTGCTGCTGCTCCTCGGCGGGCAACCGTTCTATGGCGGATTCCATCTGGGCTACCGTGCTCATGGCGTGAAGGTAGGGGGAACATTCATGGCAAACAAGTCTGCAAACGAACCGGCGAATTGACGGGGCGCGTATGCTGAACAGCAACTCTTCTTGCTCGCTTATCGCCGGCCCGCGTCTTTGACCGAGGACTTGAGGCTGTCCGTCCAGTGGCTGACGAAGAACTTTTTCTCCGTCGGCAGGAAGGCGTCGCTGGTGCCTAGGGTGGGCCGGAGCACCGCCGTCATTTGCAGCAGCACGAGCATGAGGATGATGGGCCACACACGCAGGCTGCGAACGCCATGTGCAGCGCCTCCGTCCGAGAATCCCAACGGGATTCCGGCCCAAAGCCCAAGGTTGCCGCCATGCGGCTACCTTGGGTCACCGTCCGCAAGATTCATCAACCGCAACGCGGTTGTGGCAGCTCGATCCGTGATGAGCACCACCGGCCACAACCTCGTTGAGGTTGTCTTCATTTCCGAACGCTCACCCAAGGTAGGCGTTGCCCGCCAACCTTGGGCTGGAGGCTACAACCGCGTTGCGGTTGGTGGAGTCAGCGAGCGGTGCTCAACGCATCACACAGCCTGCCCGACGAGTTGAGCCGCCGGCACCGCCGCGCGCGTCCCGACCTGCGCCGTCCGCCCCAGCCGCCAGATGAAACGCGAGAGTTCACGGTGGATTTCCCGGCAGAATTCCAGCGGCCTTGCACCGAGCGCCCGCAGGCAGCGTCCGTGGGTAAGCCAGAGCATCCCCGCCGCCGCGAGGCCGAAGAGGCGGAACTGCACCTCCCAAAGCGTCCCGCTGAGTCCCCTTGCCGACACGCCCGCTGCCGCCAGCCGGTCGCGGTGAAAGGCCACATGACCCGCCTCGTCGCGCAGGATGAGCGAGCACATCTCGCGCAACGGCTGGTCCGCGCAGTGGCGGCGGATGAGCCGGTAGTAAACCGTGCTGACAATCTCAACGAGCAGCAGGACCTGCAGTTCCGCGCGCACACCCATCGCGCGGCGGCACGCGAGAAACGCGGTGAAGCTCCAATGTCCGTGGATGCGTCGTGCGCCGATACGGTCCACGGCGCGGCCCAGCAGCCGCGAATGCTCGCGCTCCTCGGCAAACCACAGGTCCACGATTTGCCGCATCGCCTCGCTGCTGCCGCGGAACTGCTCCGCATCCCCGGCAATCAGGCACGCCGGCCCGCCGCCATCGCCAAGCTGATACTCGGCCAACGAGGGGCGCAGGTGCTTGAGCACGGCTTCAGACAGCGCGAACGGCGCAGCCCAATCCGGCTCGGCGCGCTGCTCACGGTTGCGTTGGAAGTGGGCGACCCATTTGTCGTGGTTCATGGCGAGGTTGGTTGAGAGTCAGGCGGCCTGTCCGAAAAGTTGCGTCATAGGCGCGGCGGGCACCCGGGCGACCCGCCACAAAGCCTGCTCCACCAGATCAATCACCGCGTCCGGCGTGCTGGTGCCGGCGGTGAGACCTAATGTTTCAGCGCCGTTGAACCAGTCGGCGCGCAAGTCCTCCGCGCTCTGGACGTGATGCACGCGCGGACAATGGCGAGCGCAGGTGGCGACGAGTTCGCGGGTGTTGTTGCTGTGCGCGCCGCCGATGACGACGACCACGTCGCACTGGCGCGCGAGTTCCTCGGCGGCGGTCTGGCGCTGCTTGGTGGGCTGGCAGACGGTGTCCACGAAGCGGACTTCCGACTGCGGAAAGCGCGCGCGGATGAGCGCCACGAGCTGCCGGACGCGCTCGATGGGTTGCGTGGTCTGCGCGGCGATGCCGAAGCGCGGGCGCTCGCGGAGAGCGGCCACGTCCGCCTCGGTCAGCACGATGTCGCACTCGGCGAGGTCTTCGGTCAGGCCACGCACTTCGACGTGATCGCGCTTGCCGATGATGACGGGATGGAAGCCGTCGCGCACGAGCGTCTCCACCGCGCGGTGGGCGACGTGGACGAGCGGACAAGTGGCCTCCAGCACATGCAGGCCGTGCTCGCGGGCGCGGGTCTTCGCGGCTTCGGAGGCACCGTGGGCGGTGACCATCACGGTGTCGGTCTCCGCCGTGGCGGGTTGGCTGGCAAACCGGATGCCCCGTGCCCGGAGATCAGCGAGGACGGTTTCGTTGTGAACCAGTTCGCCGAGGATGGTCAGCGGCTGGCGGGCGGCTTCGGCTTGGGCGAACGCGATGGCATCGCGCACGCCGAAGCACATGCCGAGATGGGAGGCGCGGAGGATTTTCATAATGCAGAGGGGATGGGGTCTGGCGTCTGGGGTCTAGGGGCGGAAGCCGAGAGTCCGTGACGGCGATTTGAAATCACCGTCTGTGGGGTGGGCCGCTTGAAGAGGCGCGTCGAACAGTCGGGCGCGGTGGATGGCGGTTGCAAACCACCGGCACGGGCAAGCTCTGCATTGACTTGTTGTTTGCACTGCAAAGCTTATGACCAACAGCAAGGAGGTTCGTTCAAACGTGGAGTTCATTTCGCGGCGGGAACCTTGACCGGCTCAATGCCGAACTGCCGGGTGATTTCGACGATCTCGGCCAGCAGCGCAACGTAGTTGCGGAATGCCTTCTCGCCCTTCGCGGTGAGCGCGAGCGTGGTGAGCGGTCGGTTGTTCTGGAAAGATTTGGCGACGACGACGTATCCGGCCTCCTGGAGCGTCCGCACGTGCGAGGTGAGGTTGCCGTCGGTCATCTGGAGCAGATCGCGCAACTCGGTGAAAGGCATCTCGGACGCCGCAGCCAGCGCAGACATGATGCCGAGGCGCCCCTTCTCGTGGATGACGCGGTCGAGTTGGAGGAAGGGTTCGGCGTTCACGGCGTGGGCTCCCGCTTCTCGGTGAAATAGAGGTAGGCGGCGGCGATGAGATGTAAGCCGCCAAAGGTTGCGCCCATCAACCAGTGCGCAGGCATCCGTTCTCCGTCGAACGCAAAGGCTCCTGAAAGGACAAGGATTCCACACAAGATAAAGCCCCAAGCTAATCGCCGCATTCCTTGCGATACGAACCACCCCGCAGCATGGAGTCCGCAGCCATAGAAAATTAGCCAGATGGGCACAAAAAGGACGCCGTCCTGCGCACTGCCTCCTCTTCCAGCACCTAGTCCACTTAGCACTACCGTCACTCCAGCTCCAGAAGCGAGCCCGGGAAGAAACGCCAATACAACCCGACGAGTGGCAGGCGACCAAAACTGCTCATCGCTCTTTATCGCCTGTCTTCGGCTGATACCGATGGATGCAACAAGCGACAGTAGGCAGGCACAACTCCAGTAAGTGATAAACCCCATAAACGTCTTTCCAGACAGGGAAGTGCCATAAGCCCCAGCCGTCAGCCCAATCAGGCCAACCGACAGCATCACCGGTGCAAGCGCCCGCCGATACAGCCCCGCGCGCTCCATCAGCGTGCGGATGACCTGCAGGTTTTCCTCGGCCCAGTTCGGTTGCATGGCGATTACTTTGCATTGCAGAGCTAATATGTCAAGTCCACATTTCTGGAAGTGAAATGGCCGGCCAAGGCTCACCAACAGCATGGTGACTCGCGAAGCGTCTGGACTGCGGTCGCTTCAGCGCCGCTTTGTTGCGCGTCCTTGCAGCTCACACGCTCCGGAAAAGCGGCGCTGAAGCGACCGCAGTCCAGACGCTTTGCGGCCTCGACTCCGCTGCGACGCTGCCGTGGCAATCAAACTGTTGGCGATGCAGAAGAATTCGCTTCGCTGGATGAGTTTTCAGCGGCAAACTTTCGGCACGACACCATGAAAAAGCGCGCTTGGAAAATTGCCGGCATCAATTTCGACCACTTTCACATGGGCGACCTGCTCCGCTACGCCCACGAGCATCCTCATGCACAGATCGTCGGCATCAGCGACGAGCAGCCCGCGCGGATGGAGGAGGCGGTGCGCAAGGGGCTCGTCCCGCGTGACCGGGCGTTCACGGACTACCGCGCGTGCCTGGAGCAGACGAAGCCGGACGTGGTCATCCTCTGCCCCGCCGTGTCGAAGCACGGCGAGTGGGTGAAGAAGATCGCGCCCTACGGCCCGCACATCATGGTGGAAAAGCCCTTCGCCGCGTCGCTGAAGGAAGCGGACGCGATGATTGCCGCGATGCCGCGCGGCAAGACCTTGATGATTAACTGGCCGTTGCAATGGGTGCCGTCGCATCGCAAGGCGTTCGAGCTGGTGGACGCGGGTGTAATCGGCGAGGTGCTCAACGTGTGGCACTTCGGCGGCAACCGCGGCCCGCTCTGGCACACGGCCGACAAGATCGAAACCACCCCGACTCCGGCGATGAAGCGCCAGAGCTGGTTCTACAAGAAAGCGCGCGGCGGCGGCTCGCTCCTCGATTACCTCGGCTACGGCACGACGCTGGGCACGTGGTACCACGACGGCCGGAAGCCGCTCGAAGTCACCGCCATCGTCGATCGCCCGCGCGGACTCGAGGTCGACGAGCACAGCATCACGGTCGCGCGCTACGCCAGCGGGCTCTCCAGGTTCGAAACGCGCTGGGGCACGTTCACCGATCC
>JBAYGL010000222.1:0-8468 GCA_041666725.1 Limisphaerales bacterium | reverse complement strand
CAGCTCATGGCCAACCATCTCGGCATCGGCTGGACGGGCACGGCGCACTGCTCGGACTTCGTGCCGCTGGTCGCCACCGGGCCGGGCGCGGAGCGCTTTCGCGGCTTCATCCTGAACACGGATGTCTTCCGCCACTACACGCAGCTGGCCGGGATTGATTTCAAGAACCCGTCCGTGCCGATCAAGGAGGACCTGAAGGTGCCGCAGGACCTGGACAAGGACTTGCAGAAGGAAAAATCCGCCGCGCTCTGGACGGAACAGCACTGGGTGGCGGCGTGATGGCTGCATTCCCACACGGCGCGGGACGCAGGACGCAGGTGCCGTGCGTTGTCCTCTGAACCCGACATGCTGGCCATTTTCCTCACCGACCTGACGTCCTTCCTCGGTCATCCGCTGGGGTGGTTGTTCATCGCGTTCAACCTCTGGATGCTTGTGGACGCCTTCCGGCGCGAGGAGTGGATGTGGGTGGCTTTCATCATCCTGTTCCCGGTGCTGAACGCGGTGCTCTACTACTTCATGGTCTATCGCGCCGCGCCGTCCTCGCTGTCGCCGTCGCGGGGCTTCGAGCTGCCCGGCCAGCGTGATCGCGGACGAATTGCCGAGCTGGAGAAACAGATTCACCTGCTCGACAAGGCGCACCACCATCTCGAACTGGCGGACATCCGTTTCCAGCAGGGCAAGCTCAAGCTGGCCGAGGAATCCTATCTTCGGGCCCTGGAACGCGAGCCCAAGGATATCGATGCCCGGGCGCATTACGGCCAGTGCCTGCTCCAGATGGGGCGCGCGACCGAGGCCCGGGCCTACCTGGAGGATGTTTGCATCGAGAACCCAAAGCACGATTACGGCCACTCGCTCATGGCGCTGGCGGAGACGCGCGCCGCGCTCGGGGAAACAGACGGCGCGATCGCCATCTGGGAGCAGGTGGTGAGCCTGCACTCCTACGCCCGGGCGCGAATCCAGCTGGCCGAACTGCTGCTTTCAAAGGGCCAGAAGGAGCGCGCCCGCAAGCTGGCCGAAGAAGTCATCTCCGAGGACAAGCACGCCCCGGAGTATCAGCGGAAACAGGAGAAGCCATGGATCGCGCGGAGCAAAAAACTGCTGCGTGATTGCTGACAGGGGTGTGAGCGGACGCCGTTTCTCACCCGTGGCGCAGGCCATCCTCGCAAGTTGCTCCGAGGGTCGTTCACATGATGTGGAGAGACGCCGGGTGAAGCGGATCGCTTGATTCTTATTCAGCCTGAGCTGCCCATGCGCCGGCAGAACACCAGCCGTGTCCCATCGGGAAGGACTTGGCCCCTGAGAGAAGGCGGGAGTTGCTTCACAAAGCCAAGGCTGATACTCAACTCACCGACGAAAGGAAATCCCATGCTTGGCATCAAGTTCATAAAAATCCAGCCCACCACTTACCTCCTGCAATACCGCGACGGCCGGATTGTCCGTGAAGGTGTTGGTTTGGCGTTCTTCTACTATTCGCCGACCACCTCGCTTGTGACCGTTCCAGTCGCGAGCACGGACGTGCCGTTCATTTTTTCAGAGACGACCGCCGACTTCCAAGCGGTGACGTTGCAGGGTCAGGTTACCTTCCGCGTCACCGACCCGAAGAAGCTCGCGGGGTTGATGAATTTCACGCTTACGCCGAGCGGGCAAAGTTATGCATCGGAAGACCCGCAGAAACTTCCACAACGTGTGATCAACATCATCAACGTGCTTGCCCGGGCCGAGCTCCAGAGGCTTCCACTTCGGCAGGCCATTCGCGCAGCAGACACAGTGGTGGAAACCGTGCGGAAGGGGCTGGCGAGCTCAAGCGAGTTGACTTCACTTGGTCTGGAAATCCTCGGCCTGTCACTGCTGGCCATCAAGCCTGCTCCGGAAACGGCCCGCGCGTTGGAAGCGGAGACGCGTGAGCAGCTGCTCAAGGAAGCGGACCTTGCCACCTACGCCCGACGCAATTCCGCCGTCGAGCAGGAGCGGGCCATCAAGGAGAACGAGTTGAACACCGACATCGCCGTTGAGAACAAAAAACGGCAGATTCGCGAAGCCCAGATGGACGCCGAGCGTTCGGTTCAGGAGAAACAGCACCTGTTGCACCAGGCCGAGATGGCCTCGCAAATCGAACTCGAGGACAAGCGCAAATCGCTCGTCTCCCTCGCGGCCACGAATGCCAAAGCCGAGGCGGATGCCCGGGCTTACGGCATCTCGGCCACGATGCAGGCCTTAAGCCAGGTGGACGCGCGCGTCTTGCAGGCGCTCGCCGCCGCAGGCATGAATCCGGAGCAACTCATTGCCGTGGCTTTCCAGGAAATCGCGAGTCGCGCCGACAAGATTGGCCAGCTCAACATTTCTCCGGAACTGCTCCGTGAGTTGCTGAACTCCAAGGGTGGCAAGTGAGATGGAGCGGCTCTCGGAAAATAAAATCATCCTAGTAACGCGTCCAACCCGGCTGGCGGAGTTGGTTGCGCGTTTCAACACCGTCGCCCAGGCACGGTTTTACGTGGAGCATCTCGGCGCGGATTTCTCGGACTACCAGCAGGAGGACGCTACTTACCAGCACGCGCTTGCGGAGACGCAGCGGGTTCTCAGCCAGCTTGGTCGCGTGCAAGTTGTGGAGCGCAAATTCCTCCCGAATTTCCTCTTCGGCCCCGATGACATCATCGTCGCGCTGGGACAGGACGGCCTTGTCGCCAATACGCTCAAGTATCTCGACTCCGCCCAGCCTGTGGTGGGCGTGAACCCGGACCCACGCAGGTGGGACGGCCAACTGTTGCCCTTCCGAGTCAACGACCTCATCAAGATTATCCCCGAGGTCTTTCTGCGCGAGCGGCCAAAGAAACTGGTCACGATGGCCAAGGCGACGCTGAACAACGGACTTCAAATGTATGCCGTGAACGACCTGTTCATCGGTCCGAAGAGCCACAGTTCGGCGCGTTATCGCATCCAGTTTGGTGCCGAGTCAGAAAGCCACTCATCAAGCGGCGTGATTGTTTCCACCGGACTCGGCTCAACGGGCTGGTTCAAGAGCTTGATGAATGGGGCCTCGGCGGTGGCGCGTTCCGCCGGGTCCGTGCTGATCGGACAAGAAGCAGCCGCCCCTCCTCCTCTACCCAAGGGACGCCGCAAGGGCACGCGCCGTGAAACTACCACAGTGCAAACCGGCTTCGCTTGGGATGCGGACTATCTTTTCTTCACCGTCCGGGAGCCATTCCCCACCACCACCACAGGCGTATCGGTTGTCTTTGGGCAAGTGACCGAGCGACAGCCACTCACGATTGAGTCTCACATGCCGGAGCACGGTGTCATCTTCAGCGATGGCATCGAGCTGGATTTCGTTGAGTTCAACTCCGGCACGAAGGCGGTAATTTCAGTGGCCGAAAAGAAGGGTGTGCTGGTTCTGTAGCGGAGACCCTTTCTGGCGTTCATGCACAGTCAGGGTTTCAGTTCCCCTCGCTGCACCCGCAAGCACGCGCTGGCATGGCCGGGCTCGATTTTGTCTCAGCGCCACCTCGCCGGTCTCGCAGGCTTTTTGCGCGAACTCGCAGGGCGGGGCGAAGGGGAAGTTCACGCGGCCAGCGCGGGCGCCTCCGTGTCCGCAAGCGCCTGCTCGACCGTGAGACGCCCTGCCTTGATGGCCATGCAGGCGCGCAGGGCGTGCAACTCGGCCAGCATGGGGTCACGGGGTGACTCGTCGTTGAGCTGCCTGAGCAGCAGATCAAGCTGGGCCTGGGGAATCCCCGCGTCGCGGGCGACGGTCTGGTAGTCAAAGTAACGCATGGCGGCTATTAGAGTTCGGGCGGCGAGAGGATGTCCAGCACCGGCAGCCCCTCGCGGGCATTGACGCTGCACACCGTAGCACGCCGGCGGCGGTTGACCAGATGCTTGAAGTTCCACGAGACGAGTATGTCCTGACGCGAAAGTGTCGCTGCCGCCACATGGACTGCGTCGTTCAACATGCTTCTCGTGAACGCGCCTGCCTGGATGTATTGGTCCGCCAGGTTCCGAATCTCGTCCGTTACTGGAGTGATTTGAAAGCCCGTGAGGAGGGATTCCATGTTCGCGCGAAGCTGCGGGTCGGCCGTTTGCCGCAATTCTTCGACGGCAAGATCGGAGGTCGAGTGGTCGTAGTCCGGCAGAGTTTTCCAGAATTCCTCGGTCAGCGCCAGGCGGTCCGGGGCTCGGTCGTCAAACAGGGCGCTGAAGACGGACGTATCCAGATAGAGCCGGAGCTTCATGCTGGTGGGGTTGCAGTGCCGTTCTTCACCGAGCCAGGATAGTTGCCGAGCGCGGTTACGGCAAGGCGCGTTCTCGGCTCGAAGCCTGTTCTTCCGCTATAATCTCAGTTCTCCCCGCTGCACCCGCAGGCACGCGCTCGCGTGGCCGGATTCGATTTCCTTCAGCGCCAGTTCTCCCGTTCTGCACATTGGCTGGGCGAACTCGCAGCGCTCCGCGAAGGCACAGGCGGGCAGCGGCTTGGACACGTCGGGCGGCAGGCCGGGGATCGTGTAAAGCTCCGCGCCCTTGTCTTGCAGCGCCGGGATGCTGCGCTGGAGCGCGCGATTGTAGGGATGCAGGGGACGCGCGAAGATGTCCTCCACCGCTCCGGACTCCACCACGCGGCCCGCATACATCACCAGCACGCGCCGGCAGAAACCCGCCACCACGCCGAGATCGTGCGAAACCCAGATGACCGCCATGCCGCGCTCGCGCTGGAGCCGCGCGATGAGGTCGAGGATCTGCGCCTGCACGGTCACGTCCAGCGCGGTCGTCGGCTCGTCGGCGATGAGCAAATCCGGCTGCGTGATGAGCGCCATCGCGATCATCACGCGCTGCCGCATCCCGCCGCTGAACTCGTGCGGATGGCTGCGGATGCGCCGCGCGGCGTCCGGAACGCCCACTTCCTCCAAAGCGCGGATGGCGCGCTTCACGGCTTCGACGCGCGGCATGTTTTCGTGGATGAGCAACGGCTCGATGAGCTGTTCCTCGATCCGCAGATACGGGTTCAGCGAAGTCATCGGGTCCTGGAAGATCATCGCGATGCGTTTGCCGCGAATCTTGTTCAGCCCCGCCTCGCTCATCGCCAGCAAGTCCGCACCGTCGAACCGCGCCGTGCCGCTCTCAATGCGTCCCGGCGGCTTCGGAACCAGCCCCATGAGCGAGTAGCACGTCACCGACTTGCCGGAGCCGCTCTCGCCCACGATGCCCAGCGTCTCGCCCTTCTCGACGCTGAACGACACGCCGTCCACCGCGCGCACGATGCCGTTGCGCGTGTGAAACGCGGTGCGGAGATTTTGGACTTCGAGGAGAGGCATGGTCAATCGCGGTGGCCGAGAATCCGTGGCAAATCCCGCGCTCCGTGCAAGACGGCCAGAATCCTGATTTCGCCTTCAGCGAGCCGGCAGAAGACCAGGCAGTTCTCGAAGCCCCGGAGCCGCCATGAGCGGATTCCGGAGGGACTGGCACGGGGTCGGCCCAAGGCCGGATGACGTCGCGGTTCGGTGAAGATCTTTTCCACCGCGCTGAAGAACTTGTCGGTCACGTTTGGGTTGGCTTCCTCGAACCGTTCGGCGGCGGCCTCGATGTCGGCTCAGGCGGACGACTTAGCGACCAGCTTGAGCATGGCGGCGCTGGGTGACGCGGGCGCGGACCCGGTTGCGCAGACCGGCGCAATCCTTGGTCGCGGGCGTGAAACCCGGCTCCGCATCGCGCGCCCGCAGGAAACCGTCGGGTGCGGATTCCTGGATTTCCACCTCGTGCTCTTCGATCAGCCTCAGGGCAGCGCGAACCACTTCACCCCGGTTGTGGTAACGGCCGGTTTCCACGAGTCTCGCAACGAGCTTTTCCTGCCGGGAAGTCAAGGTGACGCTCATGGGGAAACGCTGGCGGAGTTGGGCGGCAAAGTCAATTTCACCCCTCGAACCGAACTCCGAACGGGTGCATTCGCACTGCCCCGGCGTTCACGCCACAGCAGGGTGGGTGGCGCACAAGCCGGCCGGCCGGAGAAGTCGATGCTGGGGGATGCGGACATCGCCTTCCACGAGGCGGAATACCAGCGGGTGCGTGGTGAGCTACAGGCCGCGCATGACGCGAGCCCATTGCCCGAAATGCCAGGCGAGCCTGTGCCCCGGGCGCTGAATGAGCTGTTGTTAAGGACGGTCGTTATTCGCAACGGGGGAAGCGTGCCGGGAAATGAGGCTGGCCCGCCCAACGCATGGCCATCAGGGATTGGTGCCGGTGGCGGGACTCGAACCCACACGACGTTTTAAAGTCCCGGGATTTTAAGTCCCGTGCGTCTGCCATTTCGCCACACCGGCAACCGTTTAACTGCAACGACTTGTGAAAACTGACTCCGTCCAAATTTGACTTTGCGACACTTTTTGCGACACTTTCCTATCATGATACGGCAAGCAATCGCAAGCAAGGAGGCGGGTCAAAGCGGAGGGCGCAAATCGCATGGCCGCCACTATTACCAGAAAGTTTTGGATGGGCGCAAGCAAGCCATCCGGGGTCTTTGGACGCGGAACGGTTTCTACATCGCTCGCGTCCGGGTGGCGTTGAACGAAGGGGGCACGGTTGCCAAGTGGGTGACCCTGACCGACGACGACGGGCGGAAGCTCACAAACCTCGGCGACGCACGGTCCGCCCTGGAGAAGCTGCGGACGCAACGGCACGACGATGATCTGCCAGTCCTGGGCCGCGTGCCAACGCTGGCGGAGTATGTCCCCGATTACCTGCGCCACCGGGAAACGCTGACCAGTCAGGACGCGCTTCGTCCCGCCACCCTGCTCAAGGACCGGTGGACGCTCGCCGCGTGGGTCAAGGTTTACGGGTCGCTCCGTCTGAATCAATTGAAGGCCGCGCACATCATCCGCTTCCGGGACGAAATGCTGCGGAACGGTTCCAACCCCCGGACGGCGAATCTCGCCGTCATCACGCTACGCGGCCTTTGCAAGCACGCCAAACTGGAAGGACACCTCAAGAGTCTGCCCATGCAGGACCTGCGGCAGCTCAAGGGAACAGTCCAGAAGCGCAGGCTGGTCAGCGCGGCGGACTTGGCCAACCTCGCTGCTGTCGCCATGGAACCGCGCTTTGTCAAAGGGCGGCTGGCCCGGGTCGGCGAGGCGGGGCAACCGCTCAAGAACGCCGTTCAGTTCGGGGATTATCTGCTGCTGCTGGCCTACGCCGGCACGCGGCGCAGTGAGACGCTGCGTCTGCGCTGGCAGGATGTGGACTTCGAGGGCGCGCAAATCACCATCGGCGCGGATGGTTTGGCGAAGAACCACGAAAGCCGCGTGGTGGACTTCAATCCGAAGCTTGAAGAGCACCTGCGGGCGATGCGCGCGCGCCGCGCGCCGGATTCAGACTGGCTATTCCCCTCGCCGCAACGCGGGGAGCGCGACATTCACGCCCTGACCTTCATGGAAAGCCTCCGGCTGGCGCGGCTGGCTGCCGGAATGCCAGGCTTCGGTTTCCATGACTGCCGGCACTTCTTCATTTCCTACTGCGTCATGTCGGGGATTGATTTCATGACGATTGCGCGCTGGGTCGGACACAAGGACGGCGGTTTTCTGATCGGCAAGGTTTACGGGCACCTGAGCAACGAGCACGCAAAGGCTCAGGCGCAGCGGGTGAACTTCGGGCCGACGATCGCTGTAGCGGCGCAAATTGCATGAGGATTTCAGGCGCTTCGCAGTGTCGGAAAACTGGCTTGGATAGGACCGCTAATTTGCCGGTGGTTGAGGCCTAGGGGGAAGTGTCGCGAACATCCGGTCGGCAAAGTCGTCCATCGTCCGGTTCATGTTTTCGATACCCCTCAGAATGTCCTCCTCACTACCAGAAGCCTGCGCGGCCATGAGGGCTTGGAGGTGGAGGGCTTGGAGTTCCTTCGTGGGAAGCCAGCCGGTCGGTTTTTCCAGAACAACCTCCTCGTCGTCCTTTAGCTCCGGTCTGTCTTTGAATCCATAGAGCTCGGCCAAATGGAAGTTTTTCCGCAGTTCACCGACAAAGATTCGTTTCTGTTCGGTCAAATGACGATCTCGCTGTTGTCCGGCCAGCGATGCATCCAGATGGAATTCATCCTTGATGCGTTCCAGAGCGAGCAGCACGGAGTTGAATACTTGCATCACTTTTTCAACACCGGGACGTCCTGCCGCCTGAAGGAGCAGGAGTATCTGCTTTGACAGGACGTGCGCCAAAGGCGGTGCAAACTCGGAACGGTTCGGCAATTGGGCACGCCATTCGGTGTGCATGGCCTGGCTGTATTCGATCAAGTCATTCCTAGGGCCGTCGTAAATGATGAATCCAGTTTCCAAGAACACCCGACCCCGAACGTCCGGAGACATCGGTTTCTTTGAAGCCTCAATTTTCTTCAAGAGTGAGCCTGATATCCCGAGCGTGCGTGCGAATTCCGGAATCGATACATCGAGCGCTTTCCGAATTTGGGCAATCGGGTGAGGAATTGGAGCGGCCTTTGGCAT
>JBAYGL010000221.1:0-8496 GCA_041666725.1 Limisphaerales bacterium | reverse complement strand
CTCGGCGTGGCCGAGGAGCACGGTGGCAAGCGTCAGGCTGGTGGTGAGCAGAAGGCGGTTCATAGTGTGCGGGCGATTTTGTCGGGCGTTGGACGGAAGGCAAGGATTTCGGCGAGGGCAGGTGAGAAAGCGGGAAAGTGAGCTGGTGGGATTGGAAGGGGTGTCCGTCTCGCTTTCCCACTTTCTCACCTGCTCACCGGCTCACACCACCACCTTGCGTTTCGCGGCGTCGGGCTGCTGACGGTAGAAGACGGCGACGTGGCCGACGACCCAGACGAGGTGGCTGCCGGTCTTCCCGGCGAGCTGGGGCGCGAGCGTCTTCCGCTCGTCCTTGAAGGCGGCGAATTTGATCTTCACCAGCTCGTGCTGGGCCAGCGCCTCGTCGAGGCTCTTGATGAAGGCGTCGCTCGCACCGGACTTGCCGAGCGAGAGCACAGGTTCGAGTTTTTGCGCGAGGCCCTTGAGTTTGCGGACGACGGGGTTGGGAAGTGCGGCGGTCATGTCTGGGGCGGAAACTAGGGGCAGTGAAGGTGAATTCGAGACTTATCTGGTGGCAGCGCGACGGACTCAACCGAAAGTTTCCGCCACGGCAGCAACGTAAGCGTCATGGACAGGCCGCTCGTAGCACACAAAGAGGACAAGCTTGAGCAGGTGGTTTCGCTCCAGGCATTCCTTTGCCTCGCGGACGGCGATGCGGGCGGCGCGGTCGACGGGAAACCGATACGCACCGACGCTGATGGCCGGCAGGGCGACACTCGTGAAGTTGTGCTGCTCGACCAGCTCGAACGCGCTGCGGTAAGTCCGCTCCAGCAAGTCCTCCTCGCCAGCGGTGCCACCCTGCCAGATGGGACCGACGGCGTGGATGACGTGCTTCGCGGGGAGGTAGTAGCCCTTCGTTAGCTTCGCGCCGCCGGTGGGGCAGCCGCCGAGCTTGCGGCACTCCCAGACGAGGTGCGGGCCGGCTTCGCGGTGGATGGCCCCATCCACTCCACCGCCGCCCAGCAGGGTGGTGTTGGCCGCGTTGACGATGGCGTCCACAGCCTGCTTCGTGATGTCGCCCTGAATGACTTTGACCCGGTCCAACATGGCTGGCTTGATGGCAATGACCGCAAACGGAACGGGGGAGACATTGACTGAAAGCGGCCAACCGTGACAGGAAAAAGACGGGAGTTGCGGGGCGGTTTGGGAAATCGGGGGGCGATGAAAACGGAATGCCCCCGCCAGACCTTGCGGCCCGACGGGGGCAAAACGGGGGATGGGAGTGCGCCAAGCTCTCTTTCCCGGACCGGCATTAGGCGCGCCCTTGCGGGGCTGCCGGCTTCCCGACGCTGTTCTCCACGGCAAGCGGAGTCTCCGGCCTCGCAGCAGGGCCGTCCAGCGCCTTGCGGCCACTGGATTTCGAGTGAGGCTTTTCAGCTCGCTTGGGCTGGTGGTTGCGCCACCGGCCCGCAAACCAGGTCAAGACACGACTGTGTGTGCGGTCCGCGTCTTGACCACTTGGCGCAGGGACAGCCGCCGCTTTTGACAGCGCGTTTGCCCCGTGCCACGGGTCTCGCCTCTTAACTCTCAGGTTGCATTTGGCTCACAGGCCAGCGGTGCCGTTTGTAGCATCGCCGACATTGCGGAAGGTTTTCACGGGCCCTGCCGAGGCCGCGTGTCCTTCCCGGTGCGGGTGCTCTCTTTGTCCACCTTTCGGTGGTTTTGGCTGGCCGACCGTCTCGCGACGGCCGCCAGAGCCTCCCGCCCCGTGCTGATCCACGGTAGCAACCGGATACCCTCTGGGTAACCGCGATTCACACAGGCCCGAAACCAGCCTGCGCTACTTGACTCAACTCGGGGCGGCTTCTAATCGCCCCTCGCTGCCAAGCTCCTCAATCGCGTGTGACGGGCTGCGACGCCCGCCAGAGGAGCTGGTGAATTCTGCCTCCCCGCGCGCGCCTTGCGGCATCGCGTTTCAGAGGGGCCAGGCCAACCAGCCTGTCCTGACCTTTCCCCAGTCACCTGGGATTATCCTCGGAACTTCCTCGGCTTTCTTTCGTCCGCCGCGTCCGCTCCGGTTCTTTCAATGAACTGGGGCCAGTGTAACACGGGCCCGCGCCCCAACAACGAATTCATATCCACAGCTTGTTCACCAGAAGACCACCTCTGGAACAAGCTCCTCCGATGTAAAAACACAAGGATTCAGAGGCCTTCTGCGCACAAACAGAAAACCTCCGCACACGTATTTGCAAGGCTCCGATCTCTCCTTGTGAACAAGATCAGAGGGAAACCCGCCCTGAAAACAAAACGCCGCCCGTCTCCGGGCGGCGAGGTGGAAATGCGCAGATGCGTTAAGCTTTTTTCTTTGCCGCCACTTTCGTTTTGACGGCTTCTGTTTTGCGCTTGTTGTAACGCTCGCGACGGTGACGTTTCAGAACTTTGTTCGATTGTTTGCCCATAACTTCTTTACTTTGCCGAACTGTTTTTGTTGGCTGGCCTCACTATGAAGTTCCGCTGCGGACGCTTCAATCTCTATTTGATGCTGATCGCCACCATCGCCCTGGTTGCGTGCGAAACGACCCGTCCCGGCTCCTCCCGCCAGGGCAGCAAGGATCTCGCCACCATCCGCCTGCACCTCGAAACACACGCGGACCAGATCGGCCTCAGCACGCAGATCACGGTGGGCCGTGACAACCCTCAAACCCTCTTCATCACGGGACCGATGCTGGGCGAACCGAATCTCCTCGCCGCCCACCTCTGGGAGGGAACCGAAGGCCAGTATGCCATCCACCTCCAGTTCGACCGGGAGGGTGTCCAGACACTTGAAACCCTCTCCATGTCCTATCGCGGCAAACGCCTCGCCATCATGAGCCAGTTCCCCGAGCCGCGCTGGATCGGTCTGTTCCGCATGGACCGCCGCATCGCCGATGGAACCGTTCTCTTCCGTCCGGAAACCTCGCGGGAGGAGGCGCTGCTCATCGTCGTCGGCCTCAACAACGCCGTCGCCAAGATCAGGAAACACAAGGAGTGATGAACGCCGTCTCGCGTCTCGCCGTCATCCTTCTGGCTCCCCTGTTCTGCGCCGTCGGCAGCGGACACCCCTTTGACCTCCCCACTTCCAGCCGCGCCATCTTCGAACCGGGCGGCGAAGAGCGCTACTTCACGTCCACTCCGGGCAAGACATGGGAGAGCGGCACCTTCGGCTGCGTGCGCTCAGACGGCCATCAGCTTCACGAAGGCATCGACATCAAGTGGACCCAGCGCAACCGCAAGGGCGAGCCGACCGATCCCGTGCTCGCTTCCGCCAGCGGCACCGTGGCGTATGTGAACCGAAAGTCCTCCCTCTCGAACTACGGCAATTACATCATCCTCCGGCATCGCATCGAAGGGCTGGATGTCT
This sequence comes from Limisphaerales bacterium, assembly GCA_041666725.1. Lineage (GTDB taxonomy): Bacteria > Verrucomicrobiota > Verrucomicrobiia > Limisphaerales > SXTU01 > SXTU01. Next base: position 5,117 of record JBAYGL010000221.1, on the reverse strand, counting down.
TCACCCTTTACGCTCATCTCGCCAGCATCCGGGAGGACCTGCAAAGCGGCAGCGCCGTCAAAACCGGCGAGACTCTCGGTATCATGGGCCGCACCTCGAACACCAGGACCCGCATTGCCACGGATCGTGCCCACCTCCACTTCGAGATCAACCTCGTCGCCAGCGAACGCTACGCACAATGGCACGAGGCAAACCTGGCCGGCCTGCGCAACGATCACGGCAACTGGAACGGGCGCAACCTCCTGGGCATCGATCCGCGCGCCCTTCTGCACCAGCAGCGGGCTCTGGGCGACAAATTCAGCCTCCTCCAGTTCATCCAGTCCCAGACCGAGCTGTGCCACGTCCTCGTCCGCAAGAGCGCCTTCGCATTCGCCCGACGCCACGCCGCGCTCGTGCGCCGCAACCCCGCCACCGGGCAGGAAGGTATTGGCGCTTATGAAGTCGTGCTGAACTTCAACGGCATCCCCTGCCAGATGATCCCGCGAACACCGGTCGAGGTGAAAAACTATCCCGGAAAATATCACCTCCTCTCCGTCAACGACGCGGAGCAGAAGAAGAATGGCTGCCGCAAATTCCTGACCCAGAAGAGCGGCAAGTGGGCTCTCACCCCCGAAGCCCTTCAGCATCTCGACCTGCTCGCGAACTGACCGTTGTGCCCAGGTGCCTGCAACCCGACAGTTGGGGCGGCGCGCAGCAGGACGGATGAACAGAACTCTCGTTTTGCCAGGTGATCCGTTTCCAGCCATTGTCCCCGCGAATGAGTTTTGCCATCCAGCGCAGCGCGTTGCGTGACCTCTACGACAAGGTCGTCGCCGGAGAGCGCCTTTCCGACGCCGATGCCCTACGCCTCTTCGAGAGCAAGGACCTCAACGCCGTCGGGGCCATCGCGGACTTCGCCCGGCAGCGGAAGGTGGGCAACCGCGCCAGCTACATCCTCAACCGCTACCTCAACTACTCGAACTACTGCATCCTCTCCTGCCAGTTCTGCTCCTTCGCGCGCAAGAAACGCGATGCGGACGGCTTCGAGTTGAGCATCGAGCAGATGGTGCAGAAGGCCCGCGAGGCGCTCGCGCTGGGCATCACGGAGCTGCACATCGTCGGCGGGCTGCACCCGTCGCTGCCGTTCAACTACTACGTGGACTTCCTCAAGGCGCTCAAAGCGCTCGACCCGCGCCTGCAACTCAAGTGCTTCACCGCGATTGAAATCCTCCATCTCGCCTGGCTGGCGAAGAAGTCCGTCGAGCAGACGCTCATTGAACTCAAGGCCGCCGGCCTTGAATCCCTCACCGGCGGCGGTGCGGAAATCTTCCGCAAGGAAGTCCGCTCACAGATCGCCCGGGGCAAGGAAAGCGCCGAGGAATACCTCGACGTGCACCGCACCTGGCATCGCCTCGGTGGTCGCAGCACTTGCACGATGCTCTTCGGCCACATCGAGAAGCTCGAAGACCGCGTGCATCACCTGAGCCTGCTCCGGGCGTTGCAGGACGAGACGCATGGCTTCACGGGATTCGTCCCCCTGCCCTATCATCCGGAGAACAACGACATTCCCGTGCGCACGCCGCCCACGGGCTTCGACCAGCTCCGCACCATCGCCGTGAGCCGGCTCTACCTCGACAACTTCGACCACATCACCGCCTATTGGGTCGGCATGGGCCTCAAGCTCGCGCAGGTCGCCCTCAGCCACGGCGCGGACGACCTCCACGGCACCATCGTCGAGGAGCACATCTTCCACATGGCCGGCGCGAGTTCTCCGCAGCTTCAGACGGAGGCGGAGATGGTGAAGGCCATCCGCGAGGCGGGCCGGGTGCCGGTGCAGCGGAACACGTTTTACGAGGCAGTGAAGGAGTGGCCAGATACTGGAAACTTGCGTTGAACCGCGGCCTGCAACACCTTTTCCCCATGCTGAATCTGAATCCGCTCCGTGACCGGCTGAACGGACCTTTTTCTCCCTTTGTCATTCACCTCTCGGATGGGCGGAAGTTCACAGTGCCGCATCGCGACTTCATCGCCGTCGGAAAAGGAGTCGTATCCATCGTAGATGAGCGCGACTCCACACACACCGTGGATGCGCTGCGCATTGTGAGCATCTCCGACCCGCCGCGGAAGCACGCCAAAACGCGCTGACTTCCCCGCGCACATCCTCCATTGCTCACGGCCACGGCGGTGAACCTTCCTGATCCACTTCCCGAACTCCGCCTCGCCCCCGTCGAGTCGGCCGACGACCTCGCCCATCGCGTCGAACGCGAGCAGCGCAGTGCAAACGTGCAGCGCGAGAGCAACCTCGAAAACTCCCTCGCGCCCTTCCGCGTCGGTTCCGTCCCCTATCTCAACGCCGTGCCGCTCACGCGCGGGCTGGAGAGCCAGATTGAGTTCATCCCGCCCTCGCAGCTCGCGGAGAAGCTCCGGCGCGGCGACCTCGATGCCGCGCTGGTCAGCATCACCGAAGTGCTCTTCCACGACGGCTACGACGTGCTCGATGGCATCGCCGTCGCGTCGCTGGGCGAGGTCTTCAGCGTGTTCCTCGCCCACCGGATTCCACTGGAGAAGATCACGGAGGTTTTCTACGACCCGGCGTCGCTCACGAGCGTAAATCTCCTGCGTGTCCTGCTCGCGGAGCGCGGGTTGAAGCCTGAGTTCAAGCCGCTCCCCGGCCATGCCGGGGCCGGCCGGCATGATGCCGTCCTGCTCATCGGCAATCCGGCCATCGAGTTCCGCCGCGCACCGCACACGCACGAGATTTGGGACCTGGGCGCAGCGTGGTTCGAGCTGACCCAGCTTCCGTTCGTGTATGCCATCTGGGCTTTGAGACGCCGGCCGGACAACGAGCGCCTCCGCCGCCAGCTCCGGGAGGCGCGGGACTTCGGCCTCGACACGCTGGACTACATCATCAGCTCCCGCGCGGATTTCGACCTCAACTTCCGTCGCGACTACCTTGGCTGGCACATCCACTATCACCTGGGCTCGGACGAGAAACGCGGCATCTCCCGCTTTTTGGAACTGCTCCGCAAGCATTCGCCCGAGCCGGTGTTCCCGCCCCGGTTCGTGGCGTGATTCCAACCGCTGAACTTTGGGCTTGGAGCCCGGGGGCCATGGGCTAAAGTCCTGCTCCGTAAATTCTCACCGCCGCCCCGCGCGGCAACGAACTTAAACTACCTATGCCAGAGAAAATTGGATTCGTCGGAGTCGGCCGGATGGGCGCGAACATGGCGCGCCGGCTCAAGGAAGTCGGCTATCCCGTCACCGCCGTTTATGACATGCGCGCCGCCGCCGCCCAGTCCCTCGCGCAGGAAATCGGCTGTGAGGCATGTTCCTCGCTGGCCCGCGTGACCGCACTGGCCGACGTGATCATCACCGTCGTCACCGACAACAAGGCGATGATCAGCATCTACACCAACAAGCGCGACAACCTGCTCAAGGGCAAGGGTGCCGCCGCCGGCAAGGTCTTCATCAACTGCGCCACCATTTCGCCGAAGGTCCACGTCGAGGTCGCCAAGCTCGCGAAGCGGGCAAAGGCCGCCACGCTCGAAGCCTGCATGGCCTCCAGCATCAACCAGGCGCGCGCCGGCACGCTTTACCTCATGTGCGGCGGCGAGGAAGCGACCTTCAACCAGGTCAAGCCCCTGCTCGTGAAGCTCTCCGACGAGGGCAAGCTCCTCCGCTACATCGGCACCGCCGGCAAGGCCGCGCAGCTCAAGGCGCTCGTCAACATGGTGATGAACATCAACACCGCCGGTCTCGCGGAGGGCCTTGGCCTCGCCAGCGCGCTGGGCCTGGACCTCAAGACCGTGATGGAAGTCTTCAGCCAGACCGGCGCGAACAGCCGCGTTCTCGTCACCGATGGCGAGGACATGGTGAACCGCGACCACTCCTGCTTCTTCAGCGCTGCACACGCCGCCAAGGACAGCGGCATCGCCCTGGGCCTCGCAAAGGAGAACAAACTGAACCTCCCGCTCGCCGACGCCACCACCCGGCAATACAGCAAGATGGTGAAGGTCGGTCTGGGTGAACTCGACAAGTCCGGCGTCGCCGAGCTCACCTTCCCCGGCCGCGGACCGAAGAAGGGCAAGAAGTAGCCCGTGCAGTTTTCACGCGCCTCTTGCCGCCATCGGCAAGAGGCGTTTCCATTTGAAGCCGGACGTTGAGTTGCAGTCAGAAGCCGTGGGTTCCGCACGTCATGCCATCACACCGCATTGAGAAAACCTGGAAGGACCGCCTCGCGCGGGTGCTGCCGTTTGGCGTCGGCGTCACCAAGCCGAAGCACTTCCGCGACATGCTGGGGATCATCTGGAAGAACCGCGACAACCTCGGTTACGCCTACAAGGTGCTGACCCGGGGCGTTTGCGACGGCTGCGCATTGGGTGTGGCAGGCCTGCACGACTGGACCATCAAGGGCCCGCACCTCTGCATGACGCGGCTGAATCTGCTCCGGCTGAACACCATGCCGGCGCTGGACGTGAAGCGGCTGGAGAACGTCGCGAACCTGAAGAATCTCGACAACGCACAGCTTCGCGAACTGGGCCGACTCCCCTGCCCCATGCTGCGCGAGGGCAACGCGCCGGGCTTCAAGCGCATCTCGTGGGACGAAGCCTACGCGCTCATCGCTGAAGTGGTTCATTGTCTCTTCGAGAAAGTTGGGGGATGGCGCTTGGTCTGAGTCGAATATCACGAAATAGTCTTCTGTGACGTGTTTCTTGAGCGCATTGTTTATGTTCCCTGCTTTGTAGCCTTTTCTGTCATCTCTTCTGATGAGCTTGAATGGATTATTGTCATGTTTTTCTGTGGACGTAAAGCCGTGCTTCTGTGCGATTGCATCGATGACGTCTCTGTCCTCTTTCTTGTTAGAATCGTCCAGAAGATATATTCTTGTTCCGCCTGCCCACCTGACTTTCTTGCATGCGCTGATGGTTCTGTTCACAATTGCTTCAGGCTCGTTGTATACTGGAAGGAGGATTGCAACGGTAGGTTTTTCATTAATCGGCCTGGGCAGTGCTGGATTCCGGTTTGTGAAGAGCGTAAACACGAAGTAGATGCCGAAAGCCATGGAAAAGAGTTCCGCAGGGAAGATGAGTATAGTAAGCGGGAACTGTAGGATGGAATTTACTGGAAACTGGCGGGGT
>JBAYGL010000220.1:0-8506 GCA_041666725.1 Limisphaerales bacterium | reverse complement strand
TCTGTCATGTCGCCTTCGACGCGCCGCCGCTCACGCGGAAGGAACGCGCCGAGCGGGTGAAAAAGCGCAACATCTTCGCCAGGTATGGCGACAAGGCCAGCGCCGTCCTGGACGCGCTGCTCCAGAAATACGCCGACAGTGGCATCACCAGCGTGGAATCGCTGGAGATTCTCAAAGTGGACCCGCTCACCGCCCACGGCACGCCTGTGGAGATTGTTAAACTCTTCGGCGGCAGGGACGGCTATCTCGCCGCCATTCGCGAACTCGAAACCGCCCTTTACCAGAAAGCCGCCTGAGCCATGAACCCGTCAATGCTTCGATTTAATTGCGGCGAATCTGCCATAATTAGTCTGCTCGAATTCGAGGGGATTGATGCCACTCCTACTCAACAGCCCAAGCCATGAGCAAAACAACCAGACGCACCATCGAAGTTCAGGGAGCCTCTGTCGCCGTGCTTTCTCAGAACCAGCAGGACGTTTTCTGTCTGACCGACATCGCCAAATACAAAAACCCGGATCACCCGGACGACGTGATCCGAAACTGGCTCCGCAGCCGCAGCACGGTGGAGTTTCTCGGAGTCTGGGAGCGGCTCAACAATCCAGGTTTTAATCCCGTCGAATTCGACGGGATTAGAATGCAGACCGGTCTGAACAGCTTCGTCCTCACACCGAAGCAGTGGATCGAAAAAACCGGAGCGGTGGGACTCACCTCCAGTGCCGGCCGCTACGGCGGCACCTACGCCCACAAGGACATCGCCTTCGAGTTTGCCTCCTGGGTTTCCGTTGAATTCAAGCTCTACCTCATCAGGGAATTCCAGCGCCTCAAGGACGAGGAGAACAACCGGCTCCAGCTCGGCTGGAACCTCCAGCGCACCCTCGCCAAGATCAACTACCGCATCCACACCGACGCGATCCGCGACACTCTCATTCCGCCGACGGTCACCAAAGCGCAGGCCGTCGTGACATACGCCAGCGAGGCCGACCTGCTCAACGTCGCCCTCTTTGGCCAGACCGCGAAGCAATGGCGCGACGCCCATCCCGACGCCGAGGGCAATGTCCGTGATCACGCCTCCCTGGAGCAGCTCGTCGTCCTGACGAATCTCGAAAGCCTCAATTCCGTCCTCATCCGCCAGGGCCTCCCTGCGTCGGAGCGTCTGCTCAAGCTCAACGAAATCGCCATCAGCCAACTGCGCACCTTGCTTTCGGCCGGCGTCGCGAAGCGGCTTCCTGCTCCCGGCAAATCATCCAAGTAGTCCATGCCCAACGTCTCCAACCTCGTCAAAACCATCCAGGACATCATGCGCAAAGACGCCGGTGTCGATGGTGATGCCCAGCGCCTTGCCCAGCTCGGCTGGATGTTCTTTCTGAAAATCTTCGACGACCGCGAGCAGGAAATGGAAGTCCTCCGCGACCACTACAAATCGCCGCTGCCCAAGGAACTCCGCTGGTCCAACTGGGCCACCGATGAAGAAGGCATCACGGGCGATGCTCTCCTCGCTTTTGCCAACAACGACCTGCTGCCCAAATTGAAGGTGCTCTCCGGCAGTGGCGACATCGTCACGCTCATCAAGGCCGCGTTCGATGGTGCCAACAACTACATGAAGAACGGCACGTTGATGCGCCAGGTCATCAACAAGATCAACGGCATCGACTTCAACGCCTCCGATGACCGCCACATGTTCGGCGACATCTACGAGAAGCTCCTCAAGGACCTCCAGTCCGCGGGCAATGCCGGCGAGTTCTACACCCCGCGCGCCGTCACCCAGTTCATCGTCGAGCAGGTCAATCCCCGCCTCGGCGAGACCATCCTCGACCCCGCCTGCGGCACCGGCGGCTTCCTCGTCTGCGCCATCGAGCACCTCCGCAAGCAGGCGAAGACCGAGGCCCACGAACGCACCATCCAGGATTGCTTCGCCGGCATCGAGAAGAAGCACCTCCCGCACGTCCTGTGCATGACCAATCTCCTCCTGCACGGCATCGACGTGCCCTCCAACGTCCGCCACGACAACACCCTCGCCCGCCCCCTGCGCGACTGGGGCCCGAAGGATCGCGTGGACGTCATCGTCACCAACCCGCCCTTCGGTGGCATGGAGGAGGACGGCATCGAGTCCAACTACCCCGCCGAGTTCCGCACCCGGGAAACGGCCGACCTCTTCCTCGTGCTCCTCATGAAGATCCTCAAGCCCGGTGGCCGCGCCGGACTCGTGCTGCCCGACGGCACCCTCTTCGGCGAAGGCGTCAAGACCCGCATCAAGGAAGCCCTCCTCACCGAGTGCAACCTCCACACCATCGTCCGCCTGCCCAACGGCGTCTTCAATCCCTACACCGGCATCCGCACCAATCTCCTCTTCTTCACAAAGGGCGCGCCCACCACCCACGTCTGGTATTACGAGCACCCCTATCCGCCGGGCGCCAAGAGCTACAACAAAGGCAAACCCATCCGCATCGAGGAGTTCGAGGGCGAGAGAGCCTGGTGGGGCGATGAAAAAGACGGCTTCAAATCCCGCGTGGAAAACGAGCAAGCCTGGCGCGTCTCCATCGACCAGATCAAGGCCGGCAACTTCAACCTCGACCTCAAGAACCCGCACAACCCCGACACCGGCCCCGGCGACGTGGACCACCTCCTGCCCGAATACGAAAAACTCCTCGCGCAGATCGCTACCACCCGCGCCGCGCTGAAACAGGAACTCCATGGTGCCCTGACCCGATCATGAGCCGGGAAAAGGAATATCTGCTCTTCTGTGACGAGTCCGACACCTCCGGGAAGTTCTACTCCAACTTCTACGGCGGAGTCCTCGTCGGCTCATCGCAGTATGACCGGATGACGGCCCGGTTGAATGCCGAAAAACACCGCCTAAATCTGTTTGGCGAGGTCAAATGGGCCAAAGTCTCCGCGAATTATCTGGGCAAGTATGAAGAGTTGATGCGGATGTTTTTCTCCGAACTGAGGCATGGACATGCCCGCGTCCGGATCATGTTCCGCCAAAACGCCCACGTCCCCACCGGCCTTAGCGACGACCAGATCGAAGGCGCCTACTTCCGGATCTACTACCAGTTCATCAAGCATGCGTTCGGCCTTTCCTTCCATCCCCCTGCCGGCCACCCGGTGCGGTTGAAGCTGTTCTTCGACGAATTTCCGGAAACGAGGGAAGCCGCCACCCAGTTCAAAGGCTTCATTCTCGGCCTGAAGGACTACCCAGCCATCCACCGTGCCGGCCTGACCATCCGACCCGAGGACATCGCCGAAATCCGTTCCCATGACCATGTGCTGGCCCAGTGCCTGGATGTGGTGCTGGGTGCGATGGCCTTTCGCTTGAACGACAAGCACCGCGAAATTCCGCCGGGCGAAAAGCGGCGTGGCAAGCGCACCGTCGCCAAGGAGCGGCTCTACAAGGCCATCCTCGCCGACATCCGCCAGCTCAAACCCGGCTTCAACATCGGCATCTCCACGGGCACCGGCGGTGATCCGGCTGGCCGATGGCACGCCCCTTACCTCCACTGGTGCTTTGTGCCCTCTGAAATGGAATATCGGGGCGAATTGACCAAACGTGGAAAGAAAAATGGCCCCACCCAACCTACATAAATCTCTGACGCAAAACGTCAGGCTTCGGTCGAAGCAGAGCCAAGCGGAACATCATGGGATGCCGCTCAACCCGCAAGCACAAAAACCGATCTTTTTCAAACCCACCACCGCCGGGGCTATTGAATGACGCTGGAAACCTTCTTCAACAAGTTCGACCTGTTCGCCGACGCGCCCGATGCGGTGGCGAAGATGCGCGAGCTGGTGCGGCACTTGGCAGTGACTGGCAAGCTTGTCGCCCAAGACGAAAACGACGGGCACGCTTTGGCTCTGCTTGATAGGATTGCCGTCCATAAAGCCGCACTGGCAAAGGAAGGAAAACTGCGCGGGCCAACTACCGTGTCTCCGATGTCCCCGGATGAAGGCGCTCGCGTCCTTCCCTCGTCTTGGACATGGGTGCGCTTCGGTGAAATCATGGTGAACCGAGACGGCGAGCGCATCCCGGTGAGCAAAGAGGAGCGAGCCACCAAAGCGAAGACTTACGACTACTACGGTGCATCTGGCGTCATCGACAAGATTGACGGCTACCTCTTCGACAAGCCGCTGCTTCTCATCGGCGAAGATGGAGCCAATCTCATCAACCGCTCAACGCCCATTGCGTTCATCGCTCGCGGTAAATACTGGGTAAACAACCACGCCCACGTTCTCGACGGGATTTCCGAAGACTTCCTGCGCTACATTGAGCTTCACACTAACGCCATCAATCTTGAGTCCTACGTCACCGGTTCTGCACAGCCGAAGATGAACCAGGCGAAGATGAACAGCATCCCCATCGCTCTCCCACCGCTCGCCGAGCAGAAGCGGATCGTGGCGAAGGTGGATGAGTTGATGGCGTTGTGTGATCGGCTGGAGGCGCAGCAGCAGGAACGCGAGACGCGGCACGCCGCGCTCGCCCGCGCGTCGCTGGCCCGCTTTGCCGAAAACCCTCAACCCCCAACCCTCAACTTTCTTTTCCACCCGTCCTACGCCATTCCCCCCGCCGACTTACGCAAGTCCATCCTCACCCTCGCCGTCCAAGGCAAACTCGTCCCCCAAGACCCCAACGACGAACCGGCGGAGACGCTCGTCGAAAGAGTCTCGGCGCTCCGCGAACAGTTCTCGCCGGGTAAGCGCGCAAAGGCGGTAAAGAGAATCAGGGAACTGGACGATGCGAAGTGCAGCCACGATGTCCCCGACTCGTGGACATGGTGCCGACTCGGCGACCTCGTGCTTGATTTTCGATATGGCACATCACGGAAATGCGCTCGCAACGTCAGCGGGGTGCCAGTGTTGCGAATCCCGAATATCCAGGGCGGGCGCATTGATTCGACCGACCTGAAGTTCACTGACATGCCGCCAGCCGAGTTCAAAGAACTGCGTTTGCAGGACGGCGACCTCCTCCTTGTTCGTTCCAACGGCAGCGAGAACCTCGTCGGGAGAAGCGCAGTAGCTTCCGTGAATGACGAGCGGTTCGCATACGCTGGTTATCTCGTTCGGGCTCGGCTGCCGAAGCAGGAAGTTTTCGCTCCGTTCCTTCACGTTGCGCTCAGCACACCATCAGTCCGCGATCAGATTGAGGGGCCGATTAGAACGACCAGCGGCGTGAAGAATATCAACACGACAGAGCTTTCGAATCTCGTGCTCCCACTCCCACCCCTCCCCGAACAACACCGGATCGTGGCCAAAGTGGAGCAACTGATGGCCTTGGTGGACGCGTTGGAAACGCAGCTCGCCGCCTCCCGCCCCACCGCCGCGAACCTCCTCTCCGCCCTCCTCGCCGAACTCACTACGACCTGACCGCCATGCCGCTAGAATCTCGACTCGACTTTGAAATCGTCCGCACGATTGCCGATGAGTTTCCTCTTGGGTCCTGGCAGCGAATAAACTGCTCGCGCCTTCACACGCCGACGGGGCTGAATCCACGAGCACGCGAATGGGAGCTTCTCACGCACGTCCATAAGAAGGGCGGTAATTACGCATTCTTGTTTCCGGCGGGCCATTTCGCGGAGGAGAGGGAAATCCTGCTCGATGGGCCAGCACAGCGGAAAATCCCGTTTCGTTTCAGCACGCAGAGCCATCCAGCAATCGAGGGCCTTTTCGTGGCGTATGTTGGCAAAGCGGCCAATCTCAACCAACGATTTCAATGGCACTTCAGTTTGGCCGAAAAGAACACAGGTGCCCAAGTGCAGTTCGGGTTGGTGAAGTCGGGCATCTGCACTGACCGGCAAAGCGCCGTCGATTTCATGCTCAAACACGCAACGATCGTTTATCGAGAGCTGTCGGGTGACGAGCACGCTGCGAATCGAGACGTCGTGGAGCTTTCCCTATGCGCGAAGCTTGCTTCGCCTTTCAACATCAAGTCCGAGCGGTGATTTCCAACCCACCCCTCGCCGAACAACGCCGGATCGTGGCCAACGTGCAGCAACTGATGGCCTTGGTGGACGCGTTGGAAACGCAGCTCGCCGCCTCCCGCGCCACCGCCGCGAACCTCCTCTCCGCCCTCGTCGCCGAACTCACGACCTCTCCTTCAACGGAATAGAATCTGGGAATTGCTGTATGACTTCAGCTGACTCTCCGCTTCACCCAAAATTCCCGTGGCTTTATCCTCTGGCAGTTACCTCAGAGGAGACGATTAAATGGCACTCTTTTGCCGAGCATGAGAATTCAAGCCAAGCTCTCTGTTTGAGCGCATTTGGATCCCTGATAGCACCGGAATTCGCCAAAGTCCGAGACGGCTCTATTGCGCGATTAGTCGGAGCTGCATTCCCTAAGATGCGAACGGCGGCACGCCCGCGGAGGTGGGATATTCAAGTCGAAGTGGAAGACACTCCTTTGCTGTCGGAACTTGGCAGTTCACAGCCGACTTCCATCGACACCCTGCTGACATCTTCGATGGAGGTTGTCGCCATCGAAGCGAAATTTGATCGCGACGCGTCCGAGGGTTTTGGAACATGCGGCCAATACAGAACCCAAAAGTGCGCCGGCTTCTACGGCCCCGGGTCCGATCTGGCGACGAAAACCTCCACTTGGTGCCGTTTGGAGAACTGGGATGGCCAACGGTCCCCTCGCTCGTATTGGAGCTTCGGCAAACGCTATTTCCAGCCGCCTGTTTTCGCGGAACAGCCAAGTAGCGGCGTTTGTCCGCTTCGCGGAGGCAACTATCAGTTGATGCGCAACTTCCTCTTTGCTGCCGCCTATGCGGAGAAATACGGCAAACAGACCTTCGGTGTGATCGTCATCTGCCCGGCAAAGAATGACAGGATTCTCACGGCTCAGTTGGCAGAATTTCGCGATCACGTCCTGCTGCCGGAACATCGTGAGACTATCAAGCTGCTTCATTATGAGGACTGGACTGGAATGCTCTCAACCAACGAAGACCACGAAGAAAGCCTGAAACTGGCGAAATTTTTGGGTGACAGAATCGAGGGCGTCAGAAAGAAAAATCCCAGCAAGTCGTGACCAAAGTGAAACAACAAATGGCCTTGGTGGACGCATTGGAAACGCAACTCGCCGCCTCCCGCGCCACCGCCGCGAACCTCCTCTCCGCCCTCGTCGCCGAACTCACCGCTCAGGAGTGACTCAGGCTGAATCCGCCTACGCCACTTCGAGCAGCATCTCCGGGTGCCGAGCTGCGATCTTGAGCAGCACCTTGGCCGGGCCGATCGACCAAGGGGACACTATGATGCGGCCAAACGTCGCAGGAAATCAGCTGGGCTGACAATGGCGATGCCGTGGAATTGACCCAATGGCAGCAGGTGCTTCTTGTCGCCGCTGACAATGAAGTCCGCTTCGCCCGCCAGCGCACATTCCAAAACCATTTCATCGGCGGGATCAGGCGTTGCGCCTGTGGCGCGGTCAGTGGGAAACACCAATTCGGCGGCTTCGGTCAACGCGGCCACCCATTCGGCCGGTTCGCGCTTGGGATAATCCTGCCGCAGTTCTTCCAAGGTTTCGTGATACTCCGCCAGCAGCGCCGGGCTGACCACGGCTTCACAACGGCCTTGAGCCCATGCCGTCAGGCACTCAAACGGCGCGCCCCGCCAGAAGCTGGCACTGGCGACGACGTTGGTGTCGAAGACCACCTTCACGCTTTGACGCGATTACGCACGCGTTGAACCGTCTGGGCAACCGTGGACTCGTCTTTAGCGGTCATGGCCGGCAGGTAGCGACCCGCCAGCAGCAAGGACCGAACACGGGCCGGCGTCAGCGTCTGACGTTTCCTCATGACGATCAGGCCGCCGGAGTAGCCAACGTCCAATTCGTCACCGCTCTTAATCCGGGCCTGTTCCCGAATGGCTTGCGGAATCACGGTCTGTCCCTTGACGGATACCTTTGCAATCATGCGGTAAGGCTAGGCTTACTTTGGAAAGATTCAAGCGGGAAGCCTACGCCACTTCCAGCAGCATTTCAGGATGCCGGGCGGCGATCTTGAGCAGCACCTTGGCCGGGCCCGTTGGCTGTCGCCGTCCCTGCTCCCAGTTTTGCAGCGTATCGGCGCTGATGCCCAGGATGGCGGCGAACTTCGACTGCGACAGACCGAGCTTACCGCGCACCTTGGCAATGTCCGTGGCGGGATTGATGTGGAAGGTGCGCGCGGGCTTGAGTTCGCCGCGCTCAATCGCCCTGGCCTGCTTCACGCTGGCGAGCAGTTCTTCAAACAGTGGCTTTTTCATGGCAGCAAAGCTTGTTTCAGCAATTTCAGTTGGTCCGCGTTCAGGTCGTCCATCTCGTTCTTCGGATACACCAGCAGCATTGAGATGCGGTCTTTCGACACCCACCAGTAGTAAATGACCCGCAGGCCACCGCGCTTGCCGCGCCCGCTGCCGGCCCAGCGGAGCTTTCGCATCCCACCCGAGCCCTTGATGATGGCACCCGCATCCGGCCGGGCGGCGAGGAACGTCTGCAAATCCGCGTATTCGTCGTCATCCATATGCTGCTGGATGCGCCG
>JBAYGL010000219.1:0-8512 GCA_041666725.1 Limisphaerales bacterium | reverse complement strand
TGGCTTCGCTGGGCTTCGTGAACATCGGCCCGGCCACACTGGATGGCGACACCTACCAGGTGAAGGCCTTCCTCGGCGCGCCCAATGCGCCGGGCGTGCGCTTTGCCATCACCGGGAGCGGTGATTCGCAGGCCCGCCAGTCGGCGTGGACGGGCAGCAAGTGGATCATCTGGGGAGGCACCACTGGGGGAGCCACGGCCAACTATAGCGATGGCCGCATCTTTGACCCGGCGCTGGGGACTTGGTCGGTGATGTCGAGTGTCAACGCGCCCAGCGCGCGCCGTGAGGTGCAAACTGCTTGGACGGGCAGCAAGATGGTGATTTGGGGTGGCTGGAACGGGAGCTTTCTTGGTGACGGGAAACTTTATGACCCGGCGACGGACACTTGGAGCAACATGACCGCAGGACCACAGGGCCGGACGCGCTTCGCGAGCGTCTGGACGGGATCGGAGTTCATCATCTGGGGCGGGCACAGCTCACCCAACCTGGACAACGGCAGCATTTACAACCCTGCCAGCAACACCTGGCGCTCGATGGCCGACAGTCCGCTCGCTGCCCGCCTTGATAGTTGCGCCGTGTGGACCGGCACGGAGATGATTGTCCAAGGCGGCAACGGCGCTGAAGTATTTCAAGACGGGGCGCGCTACAATCCCACCACCGACACCTGGACGCCCATGCCGTTTTCACCGATGGGCAGGGTGGAAGACTCGAGTGCCGTGTGGACCGGCACGGAGGTGATCTTCTACGGCGGCTACGATAGCGGTGGCGGCAACGTGCATGGCGGCGCGCGCTACAACCCGGTCAGCAACACCTGGAAATCCATCAGCCCTGGCTACGCCACCTTCGGGCCGCGCTACCGTGCGCTCGTGGCGTGGACGGGCCACGAGATGATCATCTGGGGCGGCGGCAACGGGGCCACCGGCCTGAGTGACGGCGTGCGCTACAACCCGGTGACGGACACCTGGACGCCCCTGGCGACGGGCAACAACTTCGTTGGCACCAATCCCGGCGGCGGCGGCCGGCTGCACGACATCTTCTACACCTGGACCGGCAGCGAGTTCATGTGGATGGGCTTCTGGGCCGACGGCGGCAACAACGCGGTCTATTCCTACCGCCCGCCCCGCGCCGCCTACCTCTACGCCAAGCCGTGAACTTTTACATACGCACGACCATGAAATGCACCAGTCAAAAACTCCCCGAGCTTCGGGACGGCGGCTTCCTGCAACGGCTACCGGGCTGTTCCGGGTGGAACGGCCAACCTGGCCGTTCTCGGCGGCAACCTGCCGCCGAGCTTCGGCACAGCTCGTCATCGAACTGCTTGGAGCATTCCCGGCGCAGCACGAGCGGCGGGCGGGTCGCCCACCGCAACGGGCCGGTGGCCCGTTCCACCCGGACCAGTTCGTGGCGGTTTGGCGCGTTGATGCCTGCGGTTTTCACCGCGTTCCTCGCCCTCACCCTCCCCGTCTTGGCCGCAGACTCCCTGCCGCCGGGCAAGATCAGCTTCCAGGGCTTCATCACCGAGCCGACGGGATTGCCGGCGGGATTGAACGCGCCGGTGACGGTGCCGGTGGTCTTCCGCATCTACCGCACGGCCGGGGGGACGACGGCGGGAGACATCCTGTGGGCGGAGACGCAGAACGTGACGATTGATCGCGGGCACTACAGCGTGGTGCTGGGCAACGGCGGCGCGACAGGCCGTGCCATCGACCCGTTCACGAACAACCTGACGGGCATCTTCCTGGGGCCGGACGTGTCGGAGCGGTATCTGGGCGTGACGGTCAACGGGACGGCGGAACTGGCACCGAGGGTGCAGTTCATGGCATCGCCGTTTGTGCAGGCCAGTCGTGCGGCGGCGGGCGTTGTGGGGCCGGATGGAAAGCTCCTGCTGGCCGTGTCACCCCAGGGGCTGGGCATCAACCTGACGAACCCTGCGACGGCGATGGTGGAGGTGGGCGGGACGGCGCGGGCGACTGCGTTTGTGGGGAGCGGGGCAGGGGTGACGAACGTGAGTTCGACGGTGGCGAGCATGACGGGGCAGTTGAGCGGGGCGCAGATCGCCGACGGCGCGGTGACGGTGGCCAAGCTGGTGCCGGGCACGGTGTCGGGCAGCGCGCTGGCGGCGGGCTCGGTGGACAGCGCTCGTCTGGCGGCGGACGCGGTGAATTTGATTTTGAGCCAGGCCGGCGGCGTGGGCGCGGGTGGCGGGGTGTTCTCGCTGAGCCCGACGAACGCGGCGCTCACGAGCCTGGGCTTCGTGAACGTGGGCAGTCGGCGCATCGGCGGCGACCGCTGGACGGTGAAGGCATCGGAGGTCACGCCCAATGCGCCGGCGAGCCGCAATCATAACCGCAGCAGCACCGATATTCGTGCTCAAACAACCTGCTGGACGGGCACGAAGTGGATTCTCTGGAGCGGAGTGAACGCGCAGGAAAACTCCCGTCTGGCCGATGGTGCGATCTTTGATCCGGCGCTGAACACTTGGACCCCCATGTCCACCCAGAACTCACCCGGCGACCTCAACGAGTTTCAGTGCATCTGGCTGGGCGACCGGATGTGGCTCTACGGCGGGCTGAAGAACAACGGTCAGTATCCTACTGAAGGCTTCTACTACAATCCGACCACCGACCAGTGGAGCAGCTTCAGCACGGTGAACGGCCCTGGCAAACGTGGCCGCTACAGCGCCTGCTGGACCGGGACGGAGATCATCGTGTTTGGTGGTTATGGTGGTTCTGCCTGGGTGAACACCGGTGCACGCTACAACCCGGCGACGGACACTTGGCGATCCATGGCGGCCAACCCCCAGCGCTCAGGCTTCGGTGACCACTGCTTCGCCTGGACCGGGACGGAGATGATCATCGCTGGAGGTCACAACACGGCGAATGACACGGTCGGCATCAACAAGGCGGCACGCTATAACCCGGTGCTGGACAACTGGACCCCCATGCCGGACATCCCGTTCAGCTTCACCTCGTCCAGTTCAGTGTGGACCGGCACGGAGTATCTCTACGGCTTTGGCCACGGCAGCTCCGACATGAGGTATGCGCGCTACAATCCGGTGTCCAACACTTGGAGCGCCATCCAGACGGCCAAGCCCGGACTGCCCAACGACGGGACCGGCAAGGTGTATCACCAAGCGGTCTGGACCGGCACGGAATGGATCATCGCCGGGGGCTACGACGGGGGTTCGCATCGGAAAGAGGCTGCCCGTTTCAATCCCATCACGGGGCTTTGGACCCGGATGCCCGAGGTGCCGCTGATCTCCACGGCCCACGCGCCCTTCACCTGGACCGGCAAGGAACTGCTGATCTTCGCCGACTGGTCCAACAACAGCGACCAGACGGTCATCGGCTACCAGCCGCCCATCGAGGCCTACCAATACGTGAAGCAATGATGCGCGCGCGCTCACAAGTGAACACGACCCGTGCCGGCGACTTGCAGTCGCCGCCTGTAGCGGCGGTCTGCGACCGCCGTGGGTTGCTTGTGTTCGCCAACGACTCGGCGGTCACAGACCGCCGCTACAGTCCGCAAAGCGACGGCGATTGCAAATTGCCAGCGCCGCACGCGCTGATCGTCTCCTGCGCTTCCGGGTGGAACGGCCAACCTGGCCGTTCTCGGCGGCAACCTGCCGCCGAGCTTCGGCACAGCGGACTCCCGAATCAAATCGCGCGTCCTTGGCGCAGCACAAGCGTCGGGCGGGTCGCCCGCCGCAACGGGCCGGTGGCCCGTTCCACCCAGCCCATGGCGGTGGCGTTTGGCTTTCAGGTCGCGCTTCTGCTCATCGTGGCCCTCCCCACCTTCGCCGCGTCCGTCGGCGAGCTGGTGGATGACCGGCTCGCGGTGGAGCGGGTTTATTACGCAAAGCAGGTCGGGGCCAGGGCTCCGTTCGAGCAGGCCGTGTCCCGCTCCGTCATTGAGCGCCGCGTGCAGCAGGAGTTGCTCAAGGAGCGCGTGCTCAAGAGCGTTTACCGGCTGGAGATCACCCCGAAGCTCGTGGCCGAGGAAATCGCGCGCATCCAGCGCTCCACCATGGCGGGCGACATGCTCCAGCAGATCAAGGCGTCGCTCGGCAACAATCCGGAACGCTTCGCCCGCTCGGTGGCCAAGCCGCTCGTCGTGGACCGCGTGCTGCGGGCACGGTTCGAGGCGGACGCGACGCAGCAGGCCGGCCAGCGTCAGGCGGCGGAGTCGCTCCGCGCGCAGTTGCTCGCCGCGAAGCCTGCGGAGCGCGCCGCTCTGCTGAAGGACCGCAAGGATGTGCGTGAGGTCAAATGGTTCTTCGGTGCCCGGCCGAAGGCGGCGGATGCCAGGGGCAAACTCGCGGCCGACCTTGCGATGCCGAAGGCCTATTTCGCCGACTTGCACGCGGACATGCAGAAGGTGCTGGACGCGCAGTTGCGTCAGCCGGGAGACGTGAGCGCGGTCTTCGGCTCGGATTACAACTTCGCCCTTTACGTCGCCACAAGCCGCACTGCGGAAGTGCTGGCCGCACAGGCCGTGGAGATGCCGCGTTTGAACTTTGATGACTGGCTGGCCGCACAGGCCGGCAGGACACCGTGAAATTTTACCGTTCCAAAAACGTTATGAAATACCTGAACCGCCTGATCCCGGGTGTGCTCGCACTGATGGCCGGCTTGGCCGTCGTGCGGGGGCAGTCGCTGCAGAACGTGCAGTCCGCGCTGCTGTATGCCACCACCAATGACTTCCAGCGGGGCGTGAACCTGCAGTCGCAGCGCGGCGCGCCGCTGTCGGGCAGCGTGGGCACGCCCACCGGCTCGGACGGCCGCATCCCGCTGGGCCAGCCGACGCCGACCCCCGGCCAGTTTCAGGGCATCGTGTCCTACGGCGCGGTGACGGTCGCCGCGAGCCCTGCGGCGGTGAACTCCAGCGTGAGTTTCGCGGCAAACGCGGAGGCGGTTGATTATCCCCGTTCGAAGAACGGTGCGACGGTGCAGCTCATCCTCCGGGCGCAGGTCGGCGCGTATTGGATCAACCAGGAGGCGACCCTGCTCTTCGGCGCGGTGATTCCGGTGCCGGACACGGACATCAACGGATCGGCCTTCACCGGCGGCGCGCTGGCGACCGATTACTGGGCATCCGAGCCGTTTACGACCAACAACCACGCGGGCGCGGGCTACTACTACAGCCCCCATGCGAAAAAAGTCTTCGTCATTCAGGCGGGCGACGTGAGCGTGATCTGGCGGCGCAGCCAGCCGCTGTCCGGCCAGCCTGAGGATTATGCGGGCAACGAGAACGTGCGATACGCGTTCATCGGCGGGCTTTATTACCAGTTGCTGCCCACGCAGCAGGCGGCTTCGGACGGCGTGATCAAGCTGCCGCGCAAGCTGTATTGGACCGAAGGCGCCTTCGCCGAAACCGGCGTCCGCGTGGCGGTGCCGACGGCGACGGTGAAGGACTTGAAGTTCGGCTACCAGTCCGCCTTCCCGCAATACGTGCCGACCAACGAGGTCGTGCAGGCCAACAGCGCCACCAGTCCGTTTGGCACCAACCTCACCGTGGTGGACACCCGCACGGTGTGGACGGACAACGGCCTCATTTACGCAAACAACAAGGAAGGCCGGCTCTTCCTCGAACTGCTGGGCAACACGGTGGCGGGCAGCACGCGCACGCATCTGGGCTACGAGATTCTGGACGTGACGCGCGAGCCGCAGGCGCTGGATGCGGCCGTCGAGCTGGGCGAACGCCTGACCGCCTATCCGGCCAATTCGCCGTCGGACGCCAGCTTGCAGCCGCTGCCCGTCGGCACGGGACTCGGGACGGCCTACGTTTATCAAAACTATGTCGGAGCGGACGGGCACCTCGATCTGTATGCGACACGCGTGACCCCGGATTTGAATTCCTCCCGCGTCCACTGGCTGGAGGCGGGCATCGCCGGAGTCCGCTGGCCGGTTCGGTTTGTCCGCTATCAGCAGGTCTGGCCGACGGACGTGTCCAGATACAGCCATTACGTGCGGCCTGCGGTGTCAGACGAGGCCGCCGCGCAGGCCACGGCGGTCGAAACCCCGGTGCAGGATCTGCCTGTCATCGAGTATGAGGATCCCACCGACAAGGTGCGCTCGAAGTTCACGATCGACTCGAAGTTCTATACCTACCTTGACTCGGCGCATCCCGCGTTGCGCACGCTCATCCGCTACAACAACAACGACCAGCTCTCGTTCGAGCGGGTTTTCTCGTGGCTGGATGACAACCTTCGCACGGGCCAGTTTGCCGGCAGCGTGGCGACGGAACTCACCGCCTATGACGCAGGCAGCGGCACGTTCACTTTCCCCGACCCCTCGCAGGCTCCGCGCATGGTGAACACGTCGGCGTGGGTTGGGCAGCGCCTGACCGCACCCGCCGGGGAAGCGTCTTCGAACTCCACCGTCGCGTATCTTGCCGGGTTCATCCGGACCAATCAGGGCACGGGCTACAGCGTGACGGCCTACAAGGATCCGTTTGCCGTGGGCTTCACGGAAGCGGCCACCGGGGCGATCATCCCCATCACCGCGAGCAACAACACGGCGACGCTGGAAGTCTGGTGGTATCGGCCGAACCAGGCCGACACGGTGCGCGGCTTCAGCAAGACCTACTGGCCTTCGACGATCGCCCGGTATGCGATCGCCTGGCCGACCAATTCTCCGGCCGCGCGGGAAATCATCCTGGCCAGCGACGCGGGCAGCGGCGCGCTGACCAGCCTCGAAGCGAAGGGCGCGCTTTATTACCAGAACGATCCTGCGCAGCCCGGCTACAACCCGAACGAGGAACATGCGCTGTTGCAGGGCGGCCAGGTGTGGGCCTTGCGCGATGACCTGAATGTCACGACGCCGGCGGGTTACTCCTCCCACCCCTATGTGCTGTTGCAATACACCGCCGCAGACGGCCGGCCGGGCATGACTCCCTTCCGCGTGCTGCGTGAGAAGGATAATGTCACGTTCGACTTCACTCGGAACGCGGGCACGATCCTGCAGGCCCCCATGCCGCTGCCGCTCTTGGAGCGGCCGCTCGGCACCAAGGTCATCGGCACGCCGGCCCGCAGCCTGAATGCGGAGATCACCGATGAAGTCGTGGCCGGTGACACGGTGACGCAGGCGGATGGCATTTCGCACGTCACCTTGAGCACGACGCGCCGGCACTACTTCCTCCCGTATGAGCAGCTGGCGTTGCAACTGGTCCCGAACTCGGGGCCGCTGACCTCGCGCTGGTTTTACAGCACCAACGACGGCAGCACGAACACGCAGATTAGCGGCGTCGTGTCCGCGTCGCCCGCGCTCACGTTGGGCATCTGGACGGCGGGCGCGCAACCGGCGGACCAGACGCATTACCGCTTCAAGGTCGGCTCGGCGGCCGGCCTCTCCGTCGCACAGCCGGTCCTCGTGGCTAAGGCTGCCACGAAAACCAACTGGCTCGCGACGGTTGCCGGCACGGGAACGGTCTCCGGCGATGCGTTCGTGGAAATTCAGTTCACCGGGAACGCCCCCATCGAGGCGCAGAGCGACACGGTCCTGATCGCACCGAGCAGCGGCGTGACCGCGAACCAGTTCACAGGCTGGCGGCTCGCGTATGAACCGGTGTCCGAAGCGATCAGCGATCCGGCGACGCGTGCGCAGTTTGCCAGCTTCACGTATCAGGACCGCAAGGGTGACGTGTGGCTCTATCGCGGCCCGCACCAGGAATCCGCGCCCGGCAAGCTGGTCATGCAGTTCTATTACAAGACGCTCGCCGGCTTCTGGTTCCCGTCGCTGTCTGCCGACGCGCAACCGCCGGTGGGCACCATAACGCCTTACCTACGCTCGCAAAATCCTGACGGCAGCTATCTGGGCGATCCCGTTTATGCCGACGTGAATGGAGACAATGCCGGCGATGGCAACGCGCTGGGCATCAGCTACCACCCGGTTTGGCCCGACAATACGCCGGTGCTGATGATGGCTGAGACGCTCACGTTGCCCAAGCGCGGCCTGCCCTCGGTGCGCGGCCAGACGAGTGTCGGCGTGCTGTATCAGCAGCCGCAGTTTGCTGGCGGCTTGAACGCCCGCGCCGCCGTGCTGCACGACCCGACCCGCGAGAAGCAGTTCCAGCTGCCCGCCAGCACATCTTCGGGCCTGAACAAGCTGCCCGATTCCGTGGCGACAAGCGCCTATCAGGGCAAGACCTTCTTCCCGAACCTGCCGCCGCACCTCGTCGAGCGCTTCTTTTATGACCCGACGCGCGGAGTCAACGGCGCGCTGGTGCTGCGCGGCCAGTTCAAACAGGAAACGGTGGGCGACAATTATCTGCTGCTCAACGTCCTCGGGCCGGCCGATCAGGATGCGTTGCGCAACCTGTGCCTCCCGGACGATCCGCTCAAGTCGGCCTGGGACGCGGTCATCAACGGCGGTCTCATCACCTCAATGGAGCGTTTCGTGGAGGATCCCGCCCGCCCCGGGACTTACAAGGCTGGCAGCAGCGAGGCCGTCGGTCCTGCCGGTCTGGCCGAGGTGAAAGACCAGGACGTGGCGGTGGATTCCTACGCGCTGAC
>JBAYGL010000218.1:0-8527 GCA_041666725.1 Limisphaerales bacterium | reverse complement strand
CCACGGCTCTTCAGGCTGGTCTCCATTCTGGCCTGAGCGGGTTGAAAGGCGTCGGTTTTCCGGGCTTGCCGCGCAGCTTCAATCCATATCTGACAAGTCTCAAGGGACCATTGCTCGTCTGGAAAGGAGAACCACAGTTGCCAGCTGAGGGCGCTCACCTTAGGCACCACGATGCTGATTACCTTCAGCGGGTTTTCGGCAAAACTAGGCGGGGTCCCTGAGCTTATCCCGCCCAAGGTTTCAAACTCTTCGAGCAATGCAGGACGGGTTCGTGCTTCGGCAAACCCCCACAGTGCGCTGGAGTGCTCCATTTCAACTGCGGCAACCCATCCGCCAACCACTTGTATCGCCTGCCAACTAGCTTGTAGCTGTCCGAGTTGGTCATCGGTCCAGGCAGAGGTTTGGAGGGTTTCCCAAGTGGCTCTTGCGCTATTATGCATCCCGCCATTGCGGACAATTTGGGAAACCATAATTGGCTCCCGAAAGATTTGGGCGATGCGAAGACCTGCCACCAAGTTGGTGAATGCGCTGTTCGTTTGGCCAGTGTGTAAGTCAACAATGGCGGTTATTGCGAAGTTGTTCGCCGCGTGCCTTACCGAAGACAAATGGTTCAGAACCAAGTTGAACCCCTTTCGAGTAATCCAAGTTGAACACCATCTCCGGGCGCTCCAGCGCGGTGGCCATCTCGGCGAGAAGTTGGCGGTTGTCCTCCACATGGGCGGTCACGATGGGCCAGATGTCGGGCTCTGAGTCCGTCGGCAGCTCGGGCTGCCGCCACGTCACCCGCGCACGGCCCGGCGCGACAAGGCGCATCCGCGACGGTCGGAACTCGGCCTTCAGCTCCGTGAGCCGTTCAGCGGCGGCGATGAAGTCCGGCGCGGCGTTTGAGAGCGCGGGCGGGAGCTTGGGCACATGGTCGGCGATGGCGAGCTTCTCGCCCTTGGCGACGAGCTGCGCCTTGAACGCCGCCAGCCGCGCCTTGGCCCGCTCGTGCTCCAGCCACAGGCCCACCATGCCCAACACGGCGAAGCCGAGGAGCCAGAGGCCAAGTTTGACGGGCTTTTTCACTGGGAGGTTTCGCCGCGAGAGGGCGCAGAGAACGCAGAGGGGGAAGAGAAGGAACATTCAACGTCCAACTTCCAACGCTCAATGTTCAACGAAGTCGCTGCCGCAGCCGGACGCGCCTCTGGACGTTGAAAGTTGAGCGTTGAGCGTTGGAAGTTCTGCCTGTTCATCTCTGCGCCCTTTGTGCTCTTTCGCGGCAAAAAAAACTCGGCTACTTGAAAAACCCGCGCTGTTTCTCGCTGATGGGCATCTCCAGCCGTTCCATGACTTGCAGCATGTCCTCCCAGACCTGGCGCTTGGTGGCGCGGCCCTTGTCCGCGCTGTCTTCCGCGCGAACGACGAAGCTGGGGTGGAAGGTCGGCATCACCGGCGTGCCGCGCAGATCCATCCACTTGCCGCGCCGCTGTGTGATGCGCGCGTCGCTCATGGCGAAGAGTCCTTCCACCGCCGTGCCGCCGAGCGCAACGATGACGCGCGGCTGGATGAGCTGTATTTGCTCCAGCAAATACGGCAGGCACGTGGCCATCTCGTCGGCGCGCGGCTTGCGGTTGCCGTAGGACTGGCCCGGGGTGTCGGGCCGGCACTTGAGGACGTTGGCGATGTAAACGGTGTCGCGGGTCAGGCCGGTGGCCTGGATGATGCGCGTGAGGAGCTGGCCCGCACGGCCCACGAACGGTTCGCCCTGCTTGTCCTCGTCCGCGCCCGGTGCCTCGCCCACGAACATGAGCTGCGCGTTGATGTCGCCCACGCCGAAGACGACGGACTTGCGTGAGGTGACGAGGTGCGGGCACTTCACACAGGCGAGGGCGCGAGAGCGGAGTTCGGCAAAGGCGGCCGGTTTGCCGGCGGGCGGGATGGTCGAAACAGGCTGCGGTGTGGGTGCAGCCGCGAGGGGCGTTGCCTGTCGGGTGGGTGCGACGGCGGGCGCGGGACGGGCGACCGGGGCTGGCGGACGGAACTGAGTCGCTGGTTCCGCCTCCTCACGTCGGCGGCTGCGAGGGGCGGGCGAGGCGAGGGCGTTCAGCGTGTCGGGGGCGACGACCACGAAGCGTTCGCCGCCGGCCTTGCGGTCTTCCAAGTCCCTGATGGCTGCGTCGAGCAACTGCGCGTAGGCGGACATGGGCGAAGGTTTCGAGTTCGGGGTTCAAAGTTCAAGGTTCAAAGTCCGGTGTCCGTCAGTGAGCACCACGTCCAACTTTGAACTTTGAACTTTGAACCTTGAACTTACCTTCCCCGCATGACGCGACACTGCTGGAAGTGCGGCTGTGAATGGACGTTCCCGGTAAACCCGGGGCGGGGTGAGACGTGCCCGCAGTGCCGGGCCGACCTGCGCTGCTGCGTCAACTGCGTGAGCTACGACCGGAGCGCCGCCCACCAGTGCCGGGACCGCCGGGCGGACCCGGAGATGGACAAGCATCTGGGCACCTTTTGCGAGTATTTCGAGTTCGTGAAGCGGAAGTTCACCCCGCCGAAGTCCGACGGCTCCCGCGAGTCGGCGGCGCGGGACCAGTTCAAGAATTTGTTCGGTGATTAGCGATGGCCGCGGCGACTTATCGCCGAGAGCAGGGGTGATAATACCTCATCACCGGCGTTGACAGGTGGATTGCAGTGTGGTTTCCTGTCCCACGTAAGCAGCGACGATTTCCAGCAGAAATGCTGCGGCTCTTTGAGTAACAAAACGTTTTCGGTCTGGGTGGGCACAGCCCTGACCGAGTTCCCGCATAAACCTACTGTGTGCTGTTTCTGAAAACTCCCCGGGGCTAGACGACCTTCCTCAGGTCGCTAGCCCCGGTTTTATTTTACCCGCTGGTTTCCCAGCCAAAGAAAAACGCCGCCGGACTGGTCCGGCGGCGTTTTCGCGTTTGAAAGGGCGTTTATGTTCAGTCGAAGGCGTGACCGGAGCAGCAGAGGACGTTGCGCAGCTTGTGGCGCACAAGCTCCTTCACCGCCTTGCGGGCGGGGCCGAGATACTTGCGGGGGTCGAATTCCTTGGGCTTGGTCATGAACACCTCGCGGATGGCGGCGGTCATTGCCAGGCGCAGGTCGGTGTCGATGTTCACCTTCGTGCAGCCGATGCGGCGCGCGACTTCGATGTCGGCCTCCGGCACGCCGGCGGTGTCCTCACCCATCGCGCCACCGAACTGGTTGATCTTCTTCGCCAGATCCTTCGGCACCGAGCTGGCCCCGTGGAGCACGAGCGGGTAATCGCCGAGGCCGGCATCCATGAGCGCCTTCTTGATGGCCTTGAGGCGTTCGAGGTCGAGGTGCTGCTCGCCCTTGAATTTGTAGGCTCCGTGGCTGTTGCCGATGGCGACGGCCAGCGAGTCCACGCCGGACTGCTTGACGAACTGCACGGCCTCGTCGGGATGCGTGTAGCAGCCGCCCTTGGAGTAGGCGCCGCCTGCTTCACCGTCATCGTGCTGCGCGCCAACCAGCATGCCGAGCTCGCCCTCGACGACGCAGTTGTGCTTGTGGGCGTAGTCCACGACCTTGCGGCAGACCTCGACGTTCTTCTCGAACGGATCGTGCGAAGCGTCGATCATGACGCTGGTGAAACCCTCGTCGATGCACTGCTTGCACAGCTCGAAGGTGTCGCCGTGGTCGAGGTGGACGGCGATGGGGATGTTGCTGAGGCTGACAGCGGCCTCGATGAGCTTCTTGAGATAGACGGGGTGGGCGTAGTCGCGCGCGCCCTTGGAGATCTGGAGCATCAGCGGGGCCTTTTCCTCCTCGGCGGCCTCCACGATGGCTTGGATCAGCTCCATGTTGTTCACGTTGAAGGCACCGAGGGCGTATTTGCCCTTGAGAGCCTTGGCGAACAGGTCCGTTGTGTGTGTCAGTGGCATAATTCAGTTCGAGTTCAGGTTGAGTGCGACGGTGCGCAGCGAACAAGCGCGCACAGTAAGCGGGCGACGGGGAAAGGAAATGAAATTTTCTGCCTGTCAACGCCGGTCCAGAGACGGCAGCGGGAAGTCGGCGGAGACGACGCGCTGGGACCGCATCACTTCGGCGATCTTGTTGACGATGTCGGGATACTTCGCGGCCACGTCGCTGGTCTCGGCGGGGTCGTCGCGGAGATTGAAGAGGTGGATCGTGAGGTCCGGGGTTTTCCTGGAGGCGGCGCCGGGCTTGAGATCCTGGCGCAGGCCCTTCCAGTCGCCGATGCGCACGCACTGCTGGCCGCCGTAGCCGGGGAACTCCCGGTAAAGGAACGCGCGCGCCTCCTGGCGTCTGCCCAGCAACGTGGGTGCGAAGCTGATGCCGTCGGTGTCCTTTGGCGTGACGGCCGGTGCGCCCGTGAGTTCCATCAACGTCGGCAGCCAGTCCTCGAAGCCCGTCACCCGGTCGCTCGTCCGGCCCGGCGCGATCCTGCCCTTCCAGCGCACGATGCCCGGCACGCGGAAGCCGCCCTCGAACAGCGTGCCCTTGCCATCGCGCAGACCGCCGCTGGAGTTGAAGAACGTTGCGTCCGTGCCCGCCAGCCCTTCGTGGCGACCGTGGAGCGGGCCGTTGTCCGAGGAGAAGACCCAGATGGTGTTTTCGTCCAGACCCAGCTCCTTCACGAGGTCCATCATGCGGCCGACCTCCCGGTCCATGCGTGTGATCATCGCAGCGTAGGCGGCGCGCGGCTTGAAGTGGGGGATGTAGCCCCTGCCTCCCGTGTAGGGCGGGTCATCGAACCGGCCGAGATACTCGGCAAGGGAGTCGTCCGGCACCTGCAGCGCAAGGTGCGGAGCCGTCGTGGGCACGTAGCAGAAGAACGGCCGGTCCTTGTTGTCCCGGATGAACGCCCGCGCCTGCTCCGCGATGAGGTCGGGCGCGTAGTCCTTGCCCTGAAAGCGGGCGTAGGTCTTCGGGTTCTGCGGGTCTTCGCCAGGCTTGAGTGTGTCGTGCGCGGAAAACTCCGGGTTCCTCAGCGGTGCCTTCCGGTCATTGTCCCACAGGTAGGTCGGATAAAAATTGTGCGCCACCGCCTGGCAGTTGTAGCCATACCAGCGTGTGAAGCCCTGCTTCAGCGGCTCGCCCGTGGTGCCCGGTCCGCCGAGGCCCCACTTGCCGAAGCCGCCCGTCGCGTAGCCGCGCTGCTGAAACAGTTTGGCGACCGTCACCGTTTCCGGCGGAACCGGAAACTGGCCTTCCTCGTCCTTCTTCAACTGCCGGTTGTCGCGGATGAAGGCGTGGCCGGGGTGTTTGCCGGTCATCAGCACGCAGCGCGAGGGCGCGCACACGGCGTTGCCCGCGTAATGCTGGGTGAACCGCACCCCCTCCGCCGCCATGCGGTCCAGATGCGGTGTGTGGATGATCTTCTGGCCGTAGCAGCCGAGGTCGCCGTAGCCGAGGTCGTCGGCCAGGATGAAGATGACGTTGGGCGGGCGCTGGGCGGCGGCGGCAGGGCCGGCGCAAAGACGCAAAGACGCAAAGACGGCGCAAAGCAGCAACAGCGGGCGCATGGGCCGAAGATGGCGAAGGCGAAAGTTTTCGCAAGACTTCCTGTGCGATGATCCTGCCCTGCCGTCGCGGGACCGCGCTACGTCAGCTGCGCGGGAGAGATGGCGAGGTGCTCGATTTCCTCCAACTGCGCCTCCAGGGAGAAGGAGACACCCATCGCGAGGTAAACGAGCGAGCCGAGCGCGTTCATGTTTGCGTCCCGCTCGGACGCGGCGTCAATGCGCCCCTTGAAGCAGCGGTTCACCTCCTGAAGCTGCTCGTAGAGGAGGTTCAGTCCGCGCAGCTCCCAGTCCGGCGCGCCGCCGTTTTTTTGGACGAGGAATTGCTGGATGAGATACGCGCCGACGGTGCGGAAGATGGTTTCCTCCATCGTGGAAAACGGCAGGTGCGTGCGCGCCAGGCCCTTGAGCCGCGAGAGGATCGGGCAGCCGCTCGTCGCCATCACCAGGCCGAAGAGCGCGCGCAACCCGGTCTGTGCGTCGGTGCGCTTCACATAGGTGCGCTCCGGCGTGCGGACCTCCAGCGTGACCTCCGCGTAGGACATCATGGAGCGGAAGGTCTCGGTGATCTTCTTCGCGTCCAGAGCGGCGGGACAGTGGCGGAACTGGTCGCCAGACAGCGGGCAGAGGGTGCATTTCTGAAAGTCCAGCCGGGTCCAGAGGGGATGCTCCACCTTGTCGAAGCGCGCCTGGTGGTTTCGTTCCGTGTCCACCTCGAAATTGAGGGTCTGGCCGTCGTCGAGCTTGAAGACGTATTCGATGGTCACGGCGCGAGGGTAATCGGCGCAAAGAGGCCGGGCGAATTCTTTTTGGGCGGATTGCCGGCGGGCGGGCAACAAAGATTTTGTCTCCGAACCGCATTTTGGTCATAGTCGCGCTGTCCTATGGATTTTGTCGGGATCGTCATGTTCGCGATCTTCCTGTATGTGCGCCCACAGGATTTCATCGGCTTTCTGGACACCTTCCGGCCCGCCTTCCTGTCGCTGGCCATCGCCGGCCTGGGCATCTTCCTGCGGCCCGGCGGAGTGACGTGGAAGCAGATCATCCGCACGCCGCAGGACTGGATGGTGACGGCCTACTTCGTTTACATCCTGTTCTGGACGCCCGGCTCGTTTGGCGACCTGTGGGGCGGCATCTACCAATACGTCGGCTTTTACTTTCTGGTCGTCATCGCCCTCTCGAACTTCAAGCGCATCTACCAGTATCTGGGCTGGTGGTGCGCGTGCGTCATGTTCATCGCCCTCATGGCGCTCCTGAGCCTCGTCGGCATTGATCCTCTGGATTCCCAGACCACCACCGCCGGCTCGCTGGGCCGGTTGACCTTGAACACTTCCCTCTTCAGCAACCCGAACGCCCTGGGCCACTCCGTCATGGTGGCCGTGCCCCTCATCTACTTTTTCATGTTTTTCAGGCGTCCGATCTTCGTGAAGGAGGTCGGCGGGGTCATGCTCGTCTTCCCGCTGCTCTGCACGTTCTTCACCGAGTCCAAGGGCGCGTTCATCTCCGGCTTCGGCGCCATCGTGGCCACGCTTGCCTTCGGCCGTCCCAAGTGGGTGCAGATCCTGATCGTCGCCGGCGCCTTCACCTTCGGCGTCGGTTCGCTCCAGCTGCTCCCGCGATTTGGCGAGGTGCAGCTCGGCGGCGGCGGCGGGCGCAAGGACGAGGCGGTCACCGGGCGGCTGGATGCCTTCGAGTTTGGAAAATACGCTTTTGAGACCTATCCGTATGGGGTGGGCTTCGGCAACTTCTACGACGCATTCCTCCGCAAGGAAGGCGAGATCAAGGCCCGCGCCTCGCACTCCTCCTTCAACCAGGTGCAGGCCGAGTTCGGCTACTGGGGCCTGCTCATCTTCTCCGGCATTCTCTACACCTGTTTCCACTCGCTCGCCCGCGCCAAGACGGCCGATGACAACGAGGAGCGGGTGCGGCGCATGTTGTTCTGCATGGTCACGACCTACTTCGTGTCCTCGTGGATGATTGACTTCGGCTTCCGCGCCGCCTTCTTCGTGATGGTGGCGATGGTCAGCGCGTTCCACCGCATCCTGATGGACCGCACGCCGACCTACGCCGCCGGAGCCGCTGGCGAATCCGGCGAGAGCTGGGGCGGCATCATCGGCCTCGGCAACGCCCAGCTTGCCTCCGCTGGCGACGCCATGCCGCTGGCACCTGCCAGCGCGCGGGATTACCTGGCCGAGCGCAAAGTCGTCCGCGGCGTTCCGACACGGCCCCGGCAGGCTCTGGCCGCGCAGACCGGCATGGTGAAGGCCGAGCAGCGGACCGTTCCCGCCGGCTTCGTCTCGCCCATCAAGGACATCGCTGAAATCCCGGGCATGATCTCACCCTACATGCCCTGGCCCAAATTCCGCTGGTATGACGCGGCCGGCATTTATCTCAGTCTGCAACTCGTGCTCTACATCCGCGACTGGGTCATCAAAAACCTCTGAGCGCGCCCGCTCCATTTGCCCTCATGTCCTGCGCTGACGGATGCCAGCTCCTGTTCTGGTTCAGCCTCGCCGCGCTGGCCTACACCTTCCTCGGCTATCCCGCTTTGATCGGCCTGCTGGCGAAAATCGCCGACCGCCCGCCCGTGAAGTCGCCTCCGGCGAACCCGCCCGCCGTCACCGTCGTGCTCGTCGCCTTCAACGAGGAGGAGCGCATTGTCCCCCGCGTCGCGAACCTGCTGGCGGCCAGCTATCCCGCCGACCAGCTCGAAGTCCTCGTCGTCACCGACGGCTCGACCGACGGCACTGTGGCGAAGCTCCGTGCGCTTGCCGACCCGCGTGTGCGCGTCCTCGCCCGCGAGCAGCGCTCCGGCAAGTCCGCCTGCCTCAATGCCGCCATCCCCGCCGCATGCGGCGAGATCGTCGTGCTCTGCGATGCGCGGCAGCGTTTCGCGCCGCACACGATCCCCGAGCTGGTCGCCAACTTCTCCGACCCCGCGCTCGGCGCGGTGAGCGGTTCGCTGGAGATTGACCCGGCGGCGACCGGCGTGGGCGGCGGTGTGGACCTCTATT